>NZ_JBSFJV010000007.1:0-152243 GCF_053598235.1 Kitasatospora sp. NPDC001159 | reverse complement strand
ACCCCGAAGGGCTTCACCGTTCGACTTGCATGTGTTAAGCACGCCGCCAGCGTTCGTCCTGAGCCAGGATCAAACTCTCCGTGAATGTTTACCCGTAATCGGGTCGACACCCGCGTTGAGCGGCACGGCAACCACCGGAATATGGCGGCCCCGCGCACTGCGTCCTCGCTAGTGTTATTTCAAAAGGAATCTCCAACCCCGATCAAACGACCGAGGCCGGGGATGTCAACATATCTGGCGTTGACTTTTGGCACGCTGTTGAGTTCTCAAGGAACGGACACTTCCTTCAGGCCGCCTTCCAGCGGGCCCTCCGGGCGCTTCGTTCTTTCCTGTTTCCAGCTTATCAGATGCTTTCCGCTCCGTTTTCCGGAGTTTCATTCATCGGATTCGCTTTCCGCTTTGTCGCCTCGGTCTCCCGCGGCGACTCCGGAACTGTACGGGGACCGGCCCGCCACATGCAAATCGCCCCGCCCTGCTGTCGCAGGACGGGGCGATCCGCAGGTCGAACACCGTCAGGCGCGGCCCATCTCCTCAGCGATGGCCGCCGCGAAGGCGTCGATGTCGGCCTCCGTGGTGTCGTAAGCACACATCCAGCGGACCTCGCCGGTGTGCTCATTCCAGAAGTAGAAGCGGTAGCGCTTCTGCAGCCGCTCGCTCACCTCGCGGGGAAGGATCGCGAACACCGCGTTCGCCTGGACCGGGCGAACGACCTCGACGCCGTCGATCTTCCGGACCGCTGCCTCCAGCCGGCTGGCCATCGCGTTGGCGTGGCCGGCGTTGCGCAGGTAGAGGTCGCCGGAGAGCAACGCCTCGAACTGGACGGAGAGGAAGCGCATCTTCGAGGCGAGCTGCATCGAGGTCTTGCGCAGGTACTTGATGTTGCGGACCCGCTCCGGGTTGAGCACCACCACGACCTCACCGAACAGCAGGCCGTTCTTCGTCCCGCCGAAGGAAATCACGTCGACGCCCGCGTCCGTGGTGAAGGCGCGCAGCGGCTGGCCGAGCGAGGCGGCCGCGTTGGCCAGGCGGGAGCCGTCGACGTGGACGAGCATCCCGAGCTGGTGGGCGTGCTCGGTGATCGCGCGGATCTCGTCGGCGGTGTAGAGGGTGCCGAGCTCGGTGCTCTGGGTGATGGAGACCGCGAGCGGCTGCGCGCGGTGCTCGTCACCGAAGCCCCAGGCCTGCTGGTCGAGCAGCTCGGGGGTGAGCTTGCCGTCCGGGGTCGGGACGAGGTGGAGCTTGATGCCGCCCATCTTCTCCGGGGCGCCGCCCTCGTCCACGTGGATGTGGGCGGTGTCGGCGCAGACCACGGCGCCCCATCGCGGCAGCAGCGACTGGAGGGCGACCACGTTGGCGCCGGTGCCGTTGAAAACGGGGTACGCCTCGGCCTTGTCGCCGAAGTGGCGGCGGAAGACGTCCTGCAGGTGCGCCGTGTAGTCGTCCTCGCCGTAGGCGACCTGGTGGCCGCCGTTGGCGAGGGCGATCGCGGCGAGGATCTCGGGGTGCACGCCGGCGTAGTTGTCGCTGGCAAAGCCACGGACGGCGGGGTCGTGTCGCCGTACCGCGTCCGTACGGGTGAGGTCGGTCATCGGGCTGTCAGCCACAGGTGCTGTCCGTTCAGTTCTGCTGCGGGGCGGTCCCAGAGGCCCGCCAGGTGGCCGGCGAGGTCGGCGGTGTCGGTGAAGCCGGCGAACTTCGCCTCCGGCTTCTCCGCCCGCATCTCGGGACTGACCAACGCCTTGATCACCAGGATGGCAGCCGCCGCGGTGGGCTCTCCGTCCGGGGAGGTGGTCTCCTTCTTGAAGGAGTCGGCCATGGCGAGGGTCCAGGCCTCCGTGGCTGCCTTGGCGGCCGCGTAGGCGGCGCCGCCCGCAGTGGGCTTGTGGGCGGCCGCGGCGGAGATCATCGCGTAGCGGCCGGCCTGGCTGCGGACCAGCGCGGGCTGGAAGGCCAGCGAGGTGTGCTGGAGGGTGCGCACGACGGTGTCGTGCAGGAAGTCCCAGTCGTCCAGGCGGGTGTCGAAGAAGGTCTTGCTGCCGCGCCAGCCGCCGACCAGGTGGAACAGGCCGTCGACGTGGCCGTGCTCGGCCTCCAGGTGGTCGGCCCAGTCGTGGACCTCCTGCGGGTCGAGCAGGTCGATCACCTGGCCGCTGACCTTGGCGTCGCGAACCGCGATGCGGGTGGCGTCCAGGGCGGACTCCAGCCGCTGGGCGTCGATGTCGGCACCGATCACGGTGGCGCCGTCAGCGGTCAGGCGGCGCAGCACCGCCTGGCCGGCCGGGCCGCTGGCCCCGGCGACGGCGATGACCTTGCCGGCCAGCTTGGTGGGGGTGGTGGTCACGCAGCAACTCCCTGGATGCCGGCGCCGGTGATGCCGGCGGTGGCGGCGATGATGCCGCCGAGCTTATTGGACAGGGCCTCGTAGAACATGCTCAGCGGGAACTCGTCCGGGAGCACGGCGTCGCACAGCGCCTTGTTGAGGGCCTTGCCGTCGGTGATGTCGAGCGGCAGCGCCTCGGGGCCCTTGGCCCAGGTGGAGGCCGGGTGCGGGGTGAGGTAGCGGGAGACCAGCTCGTAGGCGGCGATCCAGTGGGCCGGCTTGGGCCGGTCGATGCCGTCGCGGTACAGGGTCTCGATCTCACCGCAGAGCCCGTTGGTGACCTGCTGGGCGCGGTCCCAGTCGATGCTCAGGCGGTTGTCGCGCCAGCGCAGCGCGTCGTGCTTGTGCAGGTACGCGAAGAGCAGCTGGCCGCCGAGGCCGTCGTAGTTGCGGACGCGGTCGCCGCTGACCGGGAAGCGGAACAGGCGGTCGAACAGGATCGCGTACTGGACGTCGCGGGCGTGCGCGTTGCCCTCGCCCTCCAGCTTCACCGCCTCCTTGAAGGTGGTGAGGTCGCAGCGGAGCTCCTCAAGGCCGTACATCCAGAACGGACTGCGCTGCTTGATCATGAAGGGGTCGAACGGCAGGTCGCCGTGGCTGTGGGTGCGGTCGTGGACGAGGTCCCACAGGACGAAGGTCTCCTGCGCGCGCTGCTGGTCCTTGAGCAGGCCCTCGGCGTCGGCCGGGATCTCCAGGCCGAGCTGCTGGACGGCGCTGGTGGAGACGGCGCGGAAGCGGGCGGCCTCGCGGTCGCAGAAGATGCCGCCCCAGGTGAAACGTTCCGGCGCCTTGCGGACGGCGACCGTCTCGGGGAAGAGGACAGCCGAGTTCGTGTCGTAGCCGGCCGTGAAGTCCGTGAAGGTGATCGGCACGAACATCGGGTTGTCGAAGCGGGTGCGCTCCAGCTCCGCGAGCCAGTCGGGCCACACGACCTGCAGCAGGACGGCTTCCAGGTTGCGGTTCGGGTTGCCGTTCTGGGTGTACATCGGGAAGACGACCAGGTGCTCCAGACCGTCCTCGCGCTGGTCGGCGGGCTGGAAGGCGAGCAGCGAGTCCAGGAAGTCGGGCTGCCGGTAGCCGGTGTCGGCCCACTTGGCGAGGTCGGCGTCGACGGCGGCCAGGTAGGCGGCGTCGTGCGGGAAGTTCGGGGCGAGCTCCTCGACGGCGGCCCGGACGGTGGCCACCAGCGGGTCGACGGCGTGTCGCTGGACGGAGGACAGGTCGATCGAGCCGTCCTTGGACTGCAGCGGGCGCAGCGTCTCGACGGCCTCCTTCAGGCGCAGCCACGCCGGGTGAGCGGCGAGGGTCGAGACCGGGGCGTCGGCCGCCGCAGCGAGCCTTGGCGAAAGATTCTGCATCGTGGACTCACTTCGACAGGAGTTATTTCAACGGAGACACCATAAGTACGAAAGGTTCTTCCGTTCAAGGGGGTCAGGACCGGCAAAACTCCCGCGCGCAGCCGCTGCGGCTCAAAAACCTGCGCCGAGACGTCGCATGTCCGACATGTGGACAGTGATCTGGACAGATGCACTGTTCCGATGCGAACCTCCCGGCATGTTTGCCGGCGGTGATCACGGGTGGCCGAACGCCACGGCGGCCCGTTCCGGCTGCCCTCCCGTCGGCAGACCGGGTGTCGCTGCCGCACGCGCGGCTGCGGCGGCCGCTGGTGGACCTCGCCCTGCCCGAGCGGTGGTCCTCGAACAGGGGCCGCCGGAGCAGGTCGGCGAGTCCTCGGGAGGAGCGGACCCGGCAGTTCCTCAGCCGGGCGGTCGCTTCGGGGCAGCTCCAGGGCGGGGGCTGAGCCGCCCGGTGGGGCGGAGCGGGTGGCGTGAGAAGGGCCGCGCCACAGTGGGCACCACTATGCGCCCCCGTACGCGCCCTGTCCGCGCCGGGGCCGAGCGGTGATCGTGGACGGAACGACCGTCGCTGCGGACGGGTGTCGGTGGGTGGATGACCGCGAACAGCTGACGGAGAACGGATGACGGGTAACAGATTTCGCTAGCTGTCATCTGCGATCCGTCAGCTGTCAGCTGTCAGCTGTTCGCCGTCCGCTGTTCGCCGCCCGCGCCCCGGGAGGCTGCCGTTGCACGGACCCACCCTGGTCAACTGGCTCCTCGCCCTCCTCACCGCCACCGCTGGCGTCTACTGCCTGACCCGCCTGCGGCACGCCCCCTGCGCCCCGGGTGGCGCTTCCGGCCCCGGCCACGCCGGCCGCCGGCTCGCCCGGGAGTCCGACGCCGCCGAGGCCCTGATGGGGCTCGGCATGGCGGCGATGGCCGTCACCGGCGCCACCGTCCCGGCCGCCGTCTGGGCCGGCCTGTTCGGCGCGCCCGCCGCCGCCTTCCTGTTCGCCGCTCTCTACGCCCCCACAGGCCGGGCCCACCGGCTTCACCACGCGGTCGGCGCGCTCGCCATGACGTACATGGCCCTCGCGATGACCGCCTCCCCCGGCAGACAACACCACCACGCCGCTACCCTCGGGACGCCCCCACTGACCGGTGCCCTGTTGCTCTACTTCGGCGGCTACGTCCTCTGGGCCGGTGCCCGGCTGCTGCGCACCCCCGCCGGTACCCTCGCGCTCGGCACCACCGGCCTGCCGCAGGCCTGCCGACTCGCCATGGGCATCGGCATGTTCGCCATGCTCCTGACGATGTGATGCCCGCGTAACCACCCTCCCCCGCGCACCAAGCGCCGTTCCCTCGCGTGGCGTTGGTCACTGGCCGGCCGAAAGCCGTTCCACCGGGCGTCGACAGCGCATAGGTTGGCAGGGAGCGCGTTGTCGCGTTCCGTGCGTACTCGGGGAGCCCATGGGATGACTGCCCTGATCGGACTGCTGCTGCTCGGACTGCTGCTCTCGACCGTCGCGCCCCGACGGCTGGCCCGGGCCCGCTGGGTGGAGCGTGAACCCGTGCTGGCGCTGCTGGCGTGGCAGTGCCTGGTGGTGGCCGTGCTGCTGTGCTGCGCACTGAGTCTGGTCCTTGCCGCCTCCGCCGCCCTACCCGAACTGCGCGCCCTGGTGTTCACGGGCGCCCCGCACGGCGTGGAGGCCGCGTACGGCCTGCAGGAGGCCGAGGGCTGGGGCCGGCTGTGCGCCGTGGTGCTGGCGGCGGGCGCGCTCCAGACGGTGCTGGCGATCACCCGCGAGGCCCGTACGGCCAAGGCCCTGCGAGACCGTCGGCACGCCCAACTGGCGATCCGAGCACCGGAGTTGCCCGAGGCGATCGCGGCTGCCCGGAGCCGTCGGGAGCGGCTGGTGGTGCTGGAGAACGTCCGCCCCGAGGCCTGGTCGCTGCCCGGCCCGGACTCCCGCCTGGTGGTCACCACCGGCGCCCTCCAGCAGCTCACCGACCGGGAGTTGGCGGCCGTGCTGAGCCATGAGCGCGGGCACGTCCGAGCCCGGCACCACCTGCTGCAGCAGTTCGCCCAGGCACTCGCGTCCGGCTTCCCCGGCGTCGGCGTGTTCAGCGCCTTCCGGGACCAAGTGGCGGAACTGATCGAGCTGGCCGCCGACGACCGGGCCGCGCGCCGCCACGGCCGGCACACCACCGCCCTCGCGCTGGCCGAACTCAACCTGGACCGTGGGGTGTTCGGTTCCTGCCCACCCGGCCTGGCACAGTCCCCGAAGCGGGTCGACCGGCTGCTCGCGGGCCGCCCGCGACTCTCCGTGCCGCGTCGGCTGCGACTCACCCTGTTCGCCCTCGCGGCGCCCGCCACGGCCATCCTGCTGGCCGTCGCCCCGGGGCTCAACTCGCTGCTCTGAGCTAAAGTTGACGGCTGGTCAGTCGGCGTCCGGCTCCCCGCAGACCGGTCCGGGCACCCCGCCGAGGGCCAGCCCGAGCACTTCGCGGTGGAGCGGCCGGGCCTGCTCGTAGCGCTCCCGCCCGGCCTCGGTCAGGGCGAGCATGATGCCCCGCCGGTCGCTCTCGCACATGGCCCGGATGACCAGTCCGCCCTTCTCCAGCCGGGCGATCAGCCGGGACAGCGCGCTCTGGCTCAGATGGACGGTGGGCGCCAGCTCCGCCACCCGCAGCGCGGGGCGGCCGTCCGCCTCACACCCCTCCACAAGGCGCTCCAGCACCTCGAACTCGCTCATGCCCAGCCCGTACTTGTCGCCCAGCTCGCGGTCGAGCATGCAGGCGGCGGCGGCATGGCGGGCCAGTAGCTCGCGCCATTCCGCGACGAGACCGGCCTCTGCCGGGGAGTCGAGCGCCGGGGAGTCGAGTTCAGCCACGCCGCAACCCTAGCACGTGCATCGTCAATTTATGCGTTCACATCTAATTCATTTGCATTGAATGCATGTGCATGTACCGTCCTCCCCATGACCACCGCGACCGCCACGTCACCTAACGCCCCGTCAACCAGCGGGCCGAACTGGACACCCCGCCTCTGGGGCACCCTGATCGTGCTCTGCGCCGCCATGTTCCTGGACGCCCTGGACGTCTCGATGGTGGGCGTCGCCCTCCCCTCCATCGGCTCCGAGCTGCATCTCTCGACCTCCGCCCTGCAATGGGTGGTCTCCGGCTACGTGCTCGGCTACGGCGGCCTCCTCCTGCTCGGCGGACGCGCCGCCGACCTGCTCGGTCGCCGCCAGGTCTTCCTGATCGCCCTGTCCGCCTTCGCCGCCGCCTCGCTGGTCGGCGGCCTGGTCGACGACGGCGGCCTGCTGATCGCGGCCCGCTTCCTCAAGGGCGTCAGCGCCGCCTTCACCGCCCCGGCCGGCCTGTCGATCATCACCACGACCTTCGCCGAGGGCCCCGCCCGCAACCGGGCGCTGTCGATCTACACCACCTGCGGCGCCAGCGGCTTCTCGCTCGGCCTGGTGCTCAGCGGCCTGCTCACCTCGGTCGGCTGGCGCTGGACCTTCCTGATGCCCGTCCCGGTCGCGCTGCTCGCCCTGGCGTTCGCCGTCCGCCTGCTCCCCCGCCCGGTCGAGGAGCCCGCCAAGGGCGGCTACGACGCACTCGGCGCGATCACCGGCACCGCGACCGTCCTGCTGCTGGTGTTCACCGTCACCGAGGCCCAGGGCGCCGGCTGGCTGAGCCTGCGCACCCTCGGCTCGATGGCCGTGGTGATCGCGCTGGCCGCCTCCTTCCTGCTGATCGAGAGCCGTACCGCCCATCCTC
Organism: Kitasatospora sp. NPDC001159; assembly: GCF_053598235.1. NCBI lineage: Bacteria > Bacillati > Actinomycetota > Actinomycetes > Kitasatosporales > Streptomycetaceae > Kitasatospora > Kitasatospora sp. NPDC001159. The sequence continues at coordinate 144,740 of NZ_JBSFJV010000007.1, read as the reverse complement.
TGGTCCGGCTCGGCATCTTCCGCAACGGCTCGGTCGCCCGGGCCAACGCGGTCGCATTCGCGATGACCGGCGCGTACGGCGGCTTCCAGTTCGTCGTCACGCTCTACCTGCAGCACCTGCTCGGCTGGTCGGCCCTGCAGATGGCCCTCGGCCTGCTCCCGGCCGGCGCCTTCATCGCGCTCTCGGCGCCGTTCATGGGCCCGATCGTGGACCGCTTCGGCACCGGCCGACTGCTGCCGATCGGTGTGCTGGCCCTGGTCGCCGCCTTCGCCCTGTTCCTGCGCCTGGACGAGCACAGCTCCTACCCGGTGCTGGTGCTGCCCTCGATGCTGCTGCTCGGCGTGGGCTTCGCGCTGGCCTTCCCATCGGTGAACATCGCCGCCACCGACGGCGTGGCAGACGACGAACAGGGCCTGGCCTCGGGCCTGGTGAACACCGCGATCCAGGTCGGCACCGCCGTGGTGCTGGCCGGGGCGACCGCGATGATCACGGCCGGCAGTGCGGGCGGCGACAGCCCGCAGGCCCAGCTGGACGGCTACCGGCCGGCACTGGTCTTCGTCACCGCCGTCGCACTGGTCGGCCTGCTGGTCGCCGCGGTAGGCGCACTGGTGGACCGGCGACGGAAGTCAACTCCCGTGTCCGTGCCGGATTATGATTATCCGCCTGTCGGGTCGACCACGACCCGGACCGAAGTCCTGACCGAGCACTGACCCGCACCGACGACCGGCCCCTGGTCGTCAGCCGTCGGCGCCGGCTCCACCAAACCCCCGTGTTGGTGGAGCCGGCCGTCTTCGCATCCGGCCGCGCGGGCGGCGCCCGCCAGGGCGCGGTTCCACGGCGCGGCTGCCGGCTCCGCAAGTATATTGGCCCGGAGCCAACGAACGTTCGGAGCAGACACGATGGCACCTCGCGGGGATTCGGTCAATGAGGAGATGCGGCAGCGCTCCCGCCGACGCATCATGCGGGCCACCGTCGAGCTGGTTGACCAGCACGGCTACGCGGGCACCACGCTGACCGACATCGCCGAGCGGGCCGGACTCGCCCGCGGCCTGGTCTCGTACTACTTCGACGGCAAACGGCTGCTGATGCAGTCCGCGACACACCGGATGATGCACCAGGCGCTGTCGGGCGCCCTGGCCGAGCTGCCGCCGGACGCCTCCCCCGAGGCTCGGCTGGCCGGCGCCATCGACGCCGTGCTCGGACTCGCGCTGGATCACCCGCGGGTGATGCGCTCCCACCTGGCACTGATCCTCGACCCGGACACCGGCGCCTTCGTCCAGGACCCGGAACAGCAGCAACTCGGCGCCGTCCTCCAAGGGTTGCTGCAGGACTGGGGTGCGCCGGATCCGGTCGCCGAGCACGCGGTGCTACGCAGCGCGCTGATGGGCGGCTGCATCGGCGTACTGCTGCCGGGCGCGGAGATCCCGTTGGCGCCAATCCGGTCGGACCTGTTCCGCCGCTACGACCTGGCCTGGGACCTCGGGTGCCCGCCGCAGCCGCTGCCGCCGGAACGCGAACGGCCGCCGGCCCGCGGTTGACGGCGGGTGGGCGGCTGGGCCGGTTCCTCAGGGGGTCGGCCGATCGGTCTGCTGCGGAGGATCGGCCCGCTTCGGACGAAGTGCCTGCCAGGGAGGACCGGTCCGTTGCGGTGGGGCCGCCGAGGCCCCGCCCGGCCGGGACTCAGCGCTCCTTCAGGATCGAGGCCAGCAGGTCTATGGTGCGTTCGGGCGTGAGGCTGTCCACGCAGAGCCGCTCCATGACCTGGATGTAGGCGTCGACGTCGTCCCGTTTGTCCAGGTAGAGCGCGCTGGTGAGCTGCTCCAGGTAGACCACGTCCGCGAGGTCCTGCTCCGGGAAGCGCAGGATGGTGAACGCGCCGGACTCCCCGGCGTGCGCGCCGAAGCGGAACGGCATGACCTGGATCACCACGTTGGCCTGCTCGGCGACGTCGATCAGGTACTGCACCTGACCGCGCATCACCTTGGGACCGCCGACCGGCCGACGCAGCGCGGCCTCGTCGATCACCGCCCACAGACGCGGGTTGGCACCCTCGGTCAGCAGCTTCTGGCGGCGCAGGCGGAGGCTGACCCGCCGCTCGACCTCCTCCTCGCTGATGACCGGCCGACTCTGTCCGAAAACCGCCCGTGCGTACTCCTCGGACTGCAGCAGACCGGGGATGAACTGCACCTCGTAGGTGCGGATCAGCTGCGCGGCCTCCTCCAGGCCGACGTAGGTCTGGAACCAGCCCGGCAGCACGTCGTTGAAGCTGTGCCACCAGCCGGACTTGTTGGCCTCGCGGACCAGGCCGAGCAGGGCCTCCCGCTCCAGGCCGTCGTCCACGCCGTACAGGCTGAGCAGGTCGGCGACGTCGCGTTCCTTGAAACTGACGCGGCCGAGCTCCATGCGGCTGATCTTGGACTCGGAGGCGCGGATCGCGTAGCCCGCGTCCTCACGGGTGATGCCGCGTGCCTCGCGCAAGCGGCGAAGCTGCGAGCCGAGGAGGATCCGGCGGACCATCGAGCCGCCGCCCGGCTGAACTGTGGTCATGCGGTCGAAACCTCCACCTAGGGCAAACAGCGCACAGTCTGCCATCAGTTGAGCGCTCACGGTGCCGATACTGACGGATGTTCCTATCAGTTCCGCACTCCGCACACCAGGATGCACGTGCATCCGGCGCTTGCATATGCCAATAGTGCGACTGCACGTGAATCGACTCTTGCATCTGCAGTGAGCGCACACCACCATGGTGCACGTGCACCTGCACACCCCTGGCAATCCCGCGGGCTCCGCGTCGACCCCACGCGCGACTCCGTGCACCGACCCGGCGACGTCCCCCGCGCCATCGGGCGTTCGAGTGCGCGCGCGCCTGGTCGAGGGGGCGGCCGAGCGGCCGAGCGAGTCGGAGGTGACCGGCATGACCCCGGCGGGTCCAGCCGTGTCCGCCCCCTTATGGGAGGAGCTCTTCATGAGCACCGGTACGGCTTTGGCGGTTGACCCCCATGTGGTCACCTGTACGCTCGCTCCTCGCTTCGAAGCTGTCAGAACCGCGCGCGACTTCGCCCGGACCACCCTTCAGTGCTGGGGCCTGATGGAGCTGTTCGACGATGTCGCGCTGGTGGCCTCGGAACTCGTGACCAACGCGCTCCGGCATGCGATCGGCGCACGGCCCGACCCGTCGGGCGGCGCCCCTGGCGAGTACGACTTTCCCGCACGGCCCACCCCGGACGGGCGGCTGCCGATCCGAATAAGCCTGGTGCACCGCGCACCCCAGGTGGTCTGCGCGGTGAGCGATCCGAGCGGCATCGGACCGGTCGCCCGGGAAGCGGACTTCGTCGCCGAATCCGGCCGCGGGCTGCACCTGGTGGAATCGTTCAGCCGCTCCTGGGGCTGGCACCCGCTGGGCAGCGGCAAGGTGGTCTGGGCCATGTTCGAGGCGGAGCCGGCCGAGGGCGGCGGACTCGACGGACATGTCGAAATCGGTGGACGGCACCGGCGCTCGGCCTAGCGCCGCACGGCGCGCGGCCGGCCGAGGGACGACCCGGGAGGACCATACCCCGGGCCCTTCAGCCAGGCCTTCGGGCCCTGCGGTGGCAGCCCGCCTCCGACCCCGGTTCCGGTTACCGGCGTCGAACGCGCCGGCCCAGGCCCGGTGCGCCCCGGCCCAGGCCCCGCGGGAACCAGCCCCGCACGACCTCGCCCGGTACGGCTTTGCCCGGTACGGCCATGCGCCGCCGTACGACTCGCGGGCGAGCCTGCGAGGAGAAGACAAAGGCCGTCGCGGTGTCAGCACCCACGACGGCCCCCCGATGGTGAAGCGGCGGCCGGTCAGACCGCCAGGTGGTCGAACTCCCCGTCCTTGGCCCCCAGCAGCAGGGCCGCGATCTCCGCTCGGGTGTAGATGAGCGCCGGACCGTCCGGGAAGCGCGAGTTGCGCATCGCCACGTCACCGCCCGGCAGGGCCGCGAACTCGACGCAGTTGCCCTGGGAGTTGCTGTGCCGGCTCTTCTGCCAGACCACCCCCTTGAGGTCGGCGGCGGCCATCCCGTTGAAGGTGTGGTTCGAGCCGTGCATGTCCTGCGAGTCGTGCATAGAAGTCTCCCGAAGAGCTCCGGAGTTGTCGTCCAGCGCGGCGCCCCGGCACCGCCAACGAACGGACCGGCCCCGTACCGGTCCGGCACAACGCCTCACTTGACGCGATGATAGCCGCTGTGCACGTGCATCAGCACGGGACATTGCAGGTGCACGAGGCCTTTTACCGGCCGCCTCGAACTCTTCACGGGCCCTTCTCCTGACGGTACGTAAACGGACATAGTCGACTGAATCGACGGGTTTTCGATAACCGGCCGTGAGCGGCCCCCCGCTAAATGTTGATCTTCGAATGCCGGGAGTCGCACCCCCGTGACCCTCCGTCAGGCCACCCTCCGACTGTGAGACATCTCACGCACCACAGGTGCAACGGAACACCCCGTGCGGCACGTCAGGGCAACTGCGGACGTCCACGCGGGGGTTGGGCGAGGAATGTCCGGATTGTAGGCAAACCGCCCGGACCGGCACGACGGAGACACGACCTCCGCACCGCGACCACCCGAAACCCGTACGGCAACCGACTGCAGGCCTGACGGGCAGATGTCCTACGATCTCCGGCATGAGCACCGCAGCCATCCCGGGCGCACCACTGCCCGTCCGTACTCCAGGCTCCCGTGCGCGGGGGCGCCACCGCCGCCCCGAGCGCCCCGAGATCCCCACCGGTTCGCCGGCCCTGGTGCTCGCCGTGCCCGCGACCGCCGGGCCGGAGTCCCGTTCGGTCGTCGAGGAACTGCTGTCGATCGTCCGCAGCGAGCACAGCGGCGTCCAGGCCGCCGCCGGCTACCTCCCGGCGGACGGCACCGAGGGCGAGGACGGGGACGACCGCACCGTCGCCGAACTGCTGGCCACGGCCGCCGAGGCCGGCCTGCCCACGCCCGTCGTGGTGCCGCTGGCACCGGGGCCGCACGGCTTCCTGACCGAACTTCACGCCCTCGCCGCCGAGCACGGCGCGACCGTCACCGACACGCTGGGCCCGCACCCGCTGCTGGCCGAGGCCGTGCACGTGCGGCTATCCGAGGCCGGGCTGGCCCGGGCCGACCGGGCCCGGCTGTTCGCCATCGCGACCGCCGCGGACGGCGTGGTCCTGACCACCGTCGGCGGCGAGGAGGCGGCCGCCGCGGCCGGGATCACCGGCGTGCTGCTGGCCGCCCGACTGGCCGTCCCGGTCGTCGCCGCGGCGCTCGACGTGCCCGGCTCGGTGGCCGGGGCCGTCAGCCACCTCAAGGAGACCGGCTCCCAGCGCCCGGCGCTGGCCCCGCTGGTGATCGGGCCCGAGGCCGACTCGGAGCTGCTCGCCACGGCCGCCGAGGAGACCGGCTGCCCGTCGGCGGCACCGCTGGGTGCCTACCCGACCGTCGGCCAGCTGATCGCCTCCACCTACCTGGCCGCGCTGCCGACGCCGTCGGCGGAGGAGCTGGCCCGGGCCGAGGCGGAGGCCGCGGCCTCGGCCGAGGAGGGCTCGCGCGGCGCCCACGCGGCCGCCCAGGGGCCCGTGGAGGCCTAGTAGGAGGCCTGCGACGACCGTCGCGCACTCTCCCGCACACCGAAGGGCCCGGAACGGCTTCGTTCCGGGCCCTTCGGCATGCCCGCTCCTCCCGCCTTCACCCCCACACCTGCTGCTTGTCCCGGCCCGGGAATTACGGGAGCCGGGAGAACAATGGCACAAAATGTCCGTTATGTCGCTTTTTGAACGGGAATGCCAGGGCCACATCCCGGCACTCGAATCACGATCACTCCCCCGCCGCGCCGGGCACGCCGCCGCACACTTCTACGCCCCATCACCTCACCTCTGAGGCGAAGACAATTGCGGGAATCCACAGTTACATTGCCGGAAAACGATCATTTACGATCATGATTCGTGTCCTATTTGGCAATTTCTACTAAACCGTGATGTGCATCACAGATATTTGCAGTTTGAACTTAAGTCTGCTTAACGTGCTCCCCGTTCGTGGCCACACGGACCCAGTTCATCCGCAACGCCGAGTCCTGCCGTCGGATGTCCTGGCAGCGCGAAAACGCACCACGGCAGGAGCGGGGGAACCACAGGTAAGTCGCCCCGGGCAGTTCCTCGGAACGGTCCAGGGCTAGGGGTGAAGCCGCGCCCACAGCGCGGCCGGGCAACTCCAGCCCGAATCCGACAGCTCACCTCGCAGGCGTGGGAGAGGACCGCGTCTTCATGCTTCCCACCAACGGCACCCGCCTGTCCAGCCGTACCCGTCGCGTGATCGCCGCCCTCGGCGTCGCGGGCGTCGGCCTCACCGTCCCCTGCCTCACCACCGGCACCGCCAACGCCGCCTCCGTCGCCACCTGGGAGAAGGTCGCCCAGTGTGAGAGCAGCGGCAACTGGGCCATCAACACCGGCAACGGTTTCTACGGCGGCCTGCAGTTCACCTCCAGCACCTGGGCCGCCTTCGGCGGCACCACGTACGCCCCGCAGGCCAACCTCGCCACCAAGGACCAGCAGATCGCCGTCGCCGAGAAGGTCCTCGCCTCCCAGGGCCCCGGCGCCTGGCCCGTCTGCTCGATCCAGGCCGGTCTGACCAAGGGCGGTGCCCCGGCCGCCGTCGACACCTCCGCCGCCACGGCCGCCAAGCCCGCCGCCAAGCCCGCGCCGAGCCAGGCCCCGGCCGCGAAGACCGCCAAGCCGGCCGCGCCCGCCCAGGCCCAGAGCAGCGACTACACGGTCGTCGCGGGCGACTGGCTGTCCTCGATCGCCGCCAAGCACAACGTCCAGGGCGGCTGGCAGCGGCTGTACGACCTCAACCGCAGCACCCTGACCGAGGGCCCGAACACCATCTACCCGGGCCAGCGCCTGACCTTCGGTGACGGCGACCAGGCCCAGGCCGACAAGTCCTCCTCGTCCACCGGGTCCGGCTCGGACTTCAGCTGGTTCAACCGCTCCCAGAAGGCCGGCCAGGCCGCGAACGGCGGTGCCGTGAACGCCAAGCCGGCCGCCCAGATCCAGGCCTCGAAGCCGGCCGCCAAGACCCAGGCCTCGAAGCCGGCCGCCAAGGCCCAGGCCCAGGCCCAGGCCCAGGCTGCCACCGGCAGCATGGCCGCCGCGGTGTCCTTCGCCGAGTCCAAGGTCGGCCAGGCCTACGTCTACGGCGGCACCGGCAACGGCGGCTGGGACTGCTCCGGCCTGACCCAGGCCGCGCTGCGCGCCGCGGGCATCAACCTTCCGCGCGTCGCCGCCGACCAGGCCGCCGCCAGCACCCACGTCTCGCTGGACAGCCTGAAGCCGGGCGACCTGCTCTTCTGGTCGAACAACGGTCAGGACTCCGGCGTCTACCACGTCGCGATCTACATCGGCGGCGGCAAGTACGTCGAGGCGGCCAACCCGAGCGCGGGCGTCCGCGAGCAGACCATCGCCAACTGGGCCCCGGACTTCGCCGGCCGGGTCTGAGCAACGGCGTACTGGCAGCCGCCTGCTGGCAGCTGACGTGCAACAGACAACGGCGGACGGATGACACACAACGGATGACGGATTTCACCGTCTGCCATCCGTCCGCCGTCACCCGCCAACCCCGGGGAGAGTCCGGTCGCTCCTCCCGGGGGTTCGCGTATTCGCATGGTGAAAGCCCGCCCCGACGGGCATGCTGCTGCTCTGCACCCGAGGAGGAGTCACCATGGCCCAGGTCACCATCACACTCGATGCGAACCTCGCGATCGACGCGATGCTGCTCTCCGGTACCAAGAACCCGCAGGACGCCGTCGAACTGGTCCTGCGCGACTACCTGGCCCGCGGCCGCCGCACCGAGCCCCGGACCGGCGACGCGGCCGGCGGCCACCGACTCACCGCCGACCGCCCGGCCGCCCAGGAAGGCTGACCGGCCGGAGCGGGCGGGTGGGCGAACGCCGAAGGGCCCCGGAGAGCAACTGCCGACGCTGTTGGTGAATTCGGGGCCTGTGCGTGACGTCGGCCTTCAAGACCTGGTTGTGGTCTTGAAGGCCGACGTTGTCGTTTGGGGGAGGGTGCGGGGTGTCGATGCGTGCGAGCGTGCCGGGTGAGGTGCCGGCGGAGACTGTGCGGGTGGCTCGGGCGGCGTTCCCGAAGGGCAGCCTGGCGATCCGGATCCGGGACGAGCTGGGAGTGTTGTTCACGGATGAGCAGTTCGCCGACCTGTTCCCGGCGCGGGGCAACCCCGCCTGGTCGCCGGGCCGGTTGGCGCTGGTGCTGGTGCTGCAGTTCGTGGAGGGGCTAACCGACAGGCAGGCCGCCGAGGCGGTCCGGGCCCGGATCGACTTCAAGTACGCCCTCGGGCTGGAACTCGGCGACCCGGGCTTCGACTTCTCTGTGCTGCCGGAGTTCCGGGACCGTCTGGTCGAGGCGGATGTCGGGCGACGGGTGCTGGACGGCATCCTGGACGCGGCCCGGGCCAAGGGCCTGCTGAAGACGGCGGTCCGGGCCCGGACCGACTCCACCCGTGTGCTGTCCGCGGCCCGTGAGCTCAGCTGGCTGGAGATGGTGGCCGAGGGGGTGCGATCCGCGTTGAACGCGCTCGCCCAGGCCGCCCCCGGCTGGCTGGTGGAGGTAGCGGACCCGAACTGGTTCCAGCACTACGCGACCCGAGCTGAGGAGTCCCGCTTCCCGAAGTCCCGCGCCAGGCGGGAGGAGGTGGGACGGCGGATCGGTACGGACGGCATGCGACTCTTCGAGGCCGTGACCTCGCCCGACGCGCCACGAGAGCTGCGAGACCTGCCGCAGGTCCAGGTGCTGCGGCAGATCTGGGTCCAGCACTTCCACCTGGTCGGGGGCGAGGTGGTGCGCCGGGACCAAAAGACCGGCCGCCGGGCGCGACGCGCCTGGTCACCCCCTATGACGTCGAGGCCCGGGGGAGCGTGCACCCAAGGCCGAACGACGCGAGCTCAACCTACGACACCGGGACGAACACGGAGCCGTCCACGCCGCCCGCACCGAGCAGCGAACCGACGCCTGGAAGGACCGCTACAAGATCCGCGCCGGGGTCGAGGGCACCATCTCCCAGGGCGTCGGACGCTGCGGCCTGCGCAGGTCCCGTTACCAGGGCCTGGCCAAGACCAGCCTCCAGCACCAGCTCACCGGCGCCGCGATCAACCTCGTCCGCATCGACGCCCACCTGACGGACACACCACGGGCCCGCACCCGCACCAGCCACTTCGCACGACTTCGCCCCGCCGAGCAACAGCTCGACGGGGCGAAATGATCAGGACCCCGAATTCACCAACAGCGTCAGCAACTGCCCCCCGGGGCCCTTCGGTTGACCGTCCGGTACCGGTGCTCAGCGCGCGCAGGCCCCGGTGGACCCGCGCATCACCAGCTCCGGCTGGAACATGAACTCCCCGCGCTGGGCGGCGTTCCCGCCGACCTCCTCCAGCAGCGCGTCCACCGCAGCCGTGGCCATCGCCTCGACCGGCTGGCGGATCGTGGTCAACGGCGGTTCAGTGAAGGCGATCAGCGGCGAGTCGTCGAAGCCGACCACCGAGACGTCCTGCGGCACCGACAGTCCGCGCTGCCGCACCGCCCGGATCGCCCCGAGCGCCATCATGTCGCTCCCGCAGACGATCGCCGTGCAGCCCTTGTCGAGCAGCGCGCCGGCCGCCGCGTGCCCGCCCTCCACGCTGAACAGCGTGTGGTGGACGAGCTCCTCGGCCTCCTCCCGGCTGCGCCCGAGCACCTCGCGCATCGCCGCGGTGAAGCCCTCGATCTTGCGCAGCACCGGCACGTACCGCCGCTGCCCGACCGCCAGCCCGATCCGCTCGTGCCCGAGTTCGGCCAGGTGCTGGACGGCCATCCACATCGCGGCCCGGTCGTCCGGCGAGATGAACGGCGCGTCGATCCGCTCGCTGTACCCGTTGATCAGCACGAACGGCACCCCGCGCCCGGCCAGCCGGGCGTACCGGTCGTGGTCGGCGGTGGAGTCGGCGTGCAACCCGGAGACGAAGACGATGCCCGCCACGCCCCGGTCGACCAGCATCTCCACCAGTTCGTCCTCGGTGGACCCGCCCGGCGTCTGGGTGCACAGCACCGGCGTGTAGCCGTGCCGGCTGAGCACCTGCTCAATCACCTGCGCCAGCGCGGGGAAGATCGGGTTGCTCAGCTCCGGCGTGATCAGCCCGATCAGCCCGGCGCTGCGCTGGCGCAGCCGGGTCGGCCGCTCGTAGCCGAGCACGTCCAGCGCGGCCAGCACGGTCTGCCGGGTCGCGGCGGAGACGTTCGCCTTGCCGTTGAGTACGCGGGAGACGGTGGCTTCGCTGACCCCCGCCTGCGCCGCGATGTCTGAGAGTCGCGCCGTAGTCACGGGCCCAGAGCCTATTGCACCCACGTCAGACCGCCCACCAGCCGGTGCTGTCCGGAGCGAGCACCGTCTCGCCGCCGTTCACCACGAGTTCGGTCGAGCCGAGCAGCAGTCGACCGGGCGCCGCTATCCGCACCGGCTCGCCGGTGGTGTTCACGGTGCAGACGAAGGACCCGCGCCGGAAGGCCAGGGTGCCCTCGGGCGCCTCCAGCCACTCGACGTCCGTCCCCGCGCCCAGGTCGGGCTGCGCGCGGCGGACGGCCAGCGCGCTGCGGTAGAGCTCCAGGGTGGACGTCGGGTCGCCGGTCTGCGCCTCGACGCTCAGCGCGGCCCACTCGGCCGGCTGCGGCAGCCAGGACGGCCCGCCCGCCACCGGTCCGAAGCCGTACGGGGCCTCGGTGCCGGACCACGGGATCGGGACGCGGCAGCCGTCGCGGTAGCCGTCCTGACCGGCCTGGCGGAAGAACGACGGGTCCTGGCGGACCTCGTCCGGCAGGTCCGTGACGTCCGGCAGGCCGAGCTCCTCGCCCTGGTAGACGTACGCGGAGCCGGGCAGCGCGAGCATCAGCAGGGTGGCGGCACGGGCCCTCCGCAGACCCAGCGAACGGTCGCCGGGGGTGCGGATCTGGGTGCCGAGGCCGGGCTCGTTGGCGAAGCGGGTGGCGTGCCGGGTGACGTCGTGGTTGGACAGCACCCAGGTGGTGGGGGCGTCGACCGGGCGCATCGAGTCGAGGGACAGGTCGATCACCTCGCGCAGCGCGGTGGCGTCCCAATCGGTGCCAAGGTACTGGAAGTTGAAGGCCTGGTGCAGCTCATCGGAGCGGACGTAGTTGGCGGTGCGCTGGACGGTCGGGGTCCAGGCCTCGGCGACGCCGATCCGCTGGCCCGGGTACTCGTCGAGGATCCGGCGCCAGCTGCGGTAGATCTCGTGCACGCCGTCCTGGTCGAAGAACGGCATGACGTCGTTGCCGAGCAGCTTGAGCTGGTCGGCGCCGCCGATGTCGGGCAGGCCGGGGGCCTTGACCAGGCCGTGGGCCACGTCGATGCGGAAGCCGTCCACGCCCATGTCGAGCCAGAACCGCAGGATCGAGCGGAACTCGTCGGCGACGGCCGGGTTGTCCCAGTTGAAGTCGGGCTGCTCGGGGGCGAACAGGTGCAGGTACCAGTCGCCGGGGGTGCCGTCCGGGTTCTCGGTGCGGGTCCAGGCCGGGCCGCCGAAGATGGACTCCCAGTCGTTGGGCGGCAGTTCGCCGTTCTCGCCCTTGCCGGCGCGGAAGTGGTAGCGCTCGCGCAGCGGGGACGCGGGGCCCTCGCGCAGGGCGCGCTGGAACCACTCGTGCTGGTCCGAGGAGTGGTTGGGGACGAGGTCGACGATGATCCGCAGCCCCAGCTCGTGGGCGTCCCGGATCAGGGCGTCGGCGTCCAGCAGGGTCCCGAACATCGGGTCCACGGCGCGGTAGTCGGCGACGTCGTAGCCCGCGTCCGCCTGCGGCGAGGCGTAGAACGGGGAGAGCCAGACGGCGTCCACGCCGAGGTCGCGCAGGTACGGCAGGCGGCTGCGGATGCCCGGCAGGTCGCCCATGCCGTCCCCGTTGGAGTCGGCGAAGCTGCGCGGGTACACCTGGTAGATGACCGCGTCCCGCCACCAGCCTCTGGACGCGCTGACGTTCGCCTCGTGAGCGGTGTCGGCGGCAGGCCGGGAGGTGTCGGCCAGGTTCTGGGTCATGGACGGTATCCCTTGGGGACTAGAGGAGCGGGGAGCGCTGTGTCTTCGAGGAGCGCAAGGGCCTCGCGAAGTGCCGGGACTTCGCGGAGCGTTACGACTTGGAGGCACCGGCGGTCAGGCCGGTGACCAGGTGGCGCTGCACCAGGTAGAAGAAGGCCGCCGACGGGATCGCGATCAGCACGGCGGTCGCGGCCATCAGGTTCCACTGGGCGTCGTGCTCGCTGACGAAGGTCTGCAGGCCGACGGCCAGCGTGTACTTGTCGGAGCTGAGCATGAAGGTGGAGGCGAACGGCACCTCGGCCCAGTAGGTGAGGAACGAGTAGAAGGCGGCCACCGCCAGGCCCGGGCGGGCGAGCGGCAGCACCAGCCGCCAGAAGGTGCCGAACGGGGTGAGCCCGTCGACCCGGCCGGCCTCGTCGATCTCCACCGGGATGGTGTCGAAGTAGCCCTTCAGCAGCCAGGCGCAGTACGGCACGGTGGTGGTCGAGTAGACCAGGATCAGCCCGGTGTAGCTGTCCAACAGGCCGAGTTCGGAGAGCATCGTGTACATCGGCACGATCAGCACGGCGATCGGGAACATCTGGGTGACCAGCAGCGACCACATCAGCGGCTTGTGCCCGGGGAACTTCATCCGGGAGACGGCGTAGCCGGTGGTGGCGGCGAGCAGGACGCCGAACACGGTGGTGATCCCGGAGACCAGCAGGGCGTTGCCGAACCAGGTGAAGAAGTCGGTGTCGCCCAGCACGTGCTGGTAGTTCGACAGCGTGAGCTTGCCGAGGATCTGGCCGGGGTGGAGGTAGTCGGTCTTGTCCGGCCCGAGCGAGATGAAGAGGATCCACGCGACCGGGAACAGCGCGATCAGGCTGGCGACGATCAATGCGCCGTGGGACAGCGCCTTGGCCAGCGGGCTGCTCTCGCCGCGTCGGCGGACCTTGGCCGGCCGTGCGGTCGGGGCCGCGGTCACTGCGGCGGCGGGGCGTTCGGTGGTGGTGCTCATCGGGGTTACCTGCCTTCGTGGGTCAACTGGGTCCGGGGCCTCAGCCGTTGGCCTGCTCGTTGCGGGCGAGCCAACGCCGGTAGAAGGCGGTGAAGACGATCAGGATGGACAGCAGGATCACGCCGTAGGCGGCGGACTGCGCGAAATCCTGGGGAATCTGGCCGAAGGCGAGGCGGTAGGCCCAGGTGACCAGCAGCTGGGCGTCGGGGGCGCCCTTGCCGAAGAGCAGGTAGATGACGTTGAACTGGTTGAAGGTCCAGATCACGCCCAGCAGCACGACGGTGGAGGAGACGGTGCGCAGCCCGGGCAGGGTGACGTGACGGAACTGCTGCCAGCGCGTGGCGCCGTCCATCTCGGCGGCCTCGTACAGCTCAGCCGGGATCGACTGCAGGCCGCCGAGCAGCGAGATCATCATGAACGGCACGCCGGCCCAGGTGTTCACCAGGATCGCGGCCGCCTTCTGCGCCCACGGGTCGGTGAGCCAGCCGGGCTCGGGCAGGTGGAGGGCGGAGAGCGCGCTGTTGATGATGCCGCCGTCGGAGAGCATCAGGCGCCAGGAGAAGACGGTGACGAAGGTCGGCACGGCCCAGGGCAGGATGAGCAGCATCCGGTAGGCGGCGCGCCCGCGCAGCTTCTGGTTCAGCAGCAGGGCGAGGCCGAGGCCGAGGGTGTAGTGCAGGAAGACGCAGACGGCCGTCCAGGCGATGGTCCAGACGAAGTGCGACCAGAAGCGGTCGTACGAGCCGGGACCCCACAGGATGTCGGCGTAGTTGTGGAAGCCGACGAAGTTGTAGCTGGCCGGGATCTCGTTGACGCCGATCTTGCGCGCGACGTTGAGGCTGTTGGCGTCGGTGAGGGTGAGCCAGATGCCTTGGACGAGCGGGTAGAGCACCAGCACACCGAGCACCAGCACGACCGGGGCGATCATCGCGTAGGCGTACCAGTGCTTGGCGTAGGAGCGCTTGAGGCGTTCCAGCAGGCCCGGACGCTGCTCGCGCTCCCGGCTGCCCTTGCCGGTGGCGCCCTGCACGGCGACTGACATCGTTTGCACCTTCTCGGGGGGATTCTCGGGGGAGCCGACGGCCCGGCCTGCCGTTCGGTCGGCAGGCCGGGCACGGGGACTACTTGGCGAAGCCCGGCAGGAGCTTGGCGTAGTCGGTGGCGACGGTGTTCAGTGCGTCCTGGGTGCTGGTGCCCTGGAGGGCCTTGCCCAGGTTCTCGCCGAGCGAGGCGAACAGCGAGCTGTACTCGGGCAGTTCGGGGCGGGGCTTGGCGCTGCTCAGGATGCCCTGGAAGCCGGCGATGCCCGGGTCGGCCTTGACGTCGGCGGTGAAGGCGTCGGAGCGGGTCGGCAGGGTGGAGTTCTTCTGCGCGATGAAGGCCTGGCTCTCGGCCGAGGTCATGAAGGCGGCGAACTTCTCGGCGGCGGCCTTGTGGGCCTTGTCGGCACCCGCGTAGACGGAGACGTTGTGGCCGCCGGTGGGGGCGCCGGCCTTGCCGCTGGAGCCGGCCGGGACGGGGGCGATGCCGAGGTTCTTCTTGTCGGCGAAGGCGGAGCCCTTGTAGATGTTGGTGATCTCCCAGGGGCCCTGGATGATCGCCGCGACCTTGCCGCTGTTGAAGGCGTCCATCATGTGGGCGTAGGCGTCGGTGGTGACGTCGGCCTTGGCCATGCCGGGCGCGGTGAACATCGACTTGTAGGTCTCGACGGCCTTGACGGCCTCCGGCGAGGTGACGGTGATCTTCTTGCCGGCGGCGTCGACGGTGTCGGTGCCCTCGCCGAACAGGAACGGCATCGCGTAGTAGCCGTCGGCGGCCTTCAGCCAGAAGCCGTCCACGCCAGCCTTGTCCTTGACGGCGGCGGCGTCGGTCTTGAGCTCGTCCCAGGTCTTGGGGGCGTCGGTGATGCCGGCCTTGGCGAACAGGTCCTTGTTGTAGAGGAAGCCGAGGGTGTCGGTGACCAGCGGGACGCCGTACAGCTTGCCGTCGTACTTGGCCTGCTGGATCAGGCTGGGCTGGAAGGTGGAGGTGTCGGCGGCGGCCGGGGTGCCGTCCAGCGGCTCCAGGAAGCCGGCCTTGGCGAAGGCGGCGGTCCAGCCGACCTCGGAGCGGAACACGTCCGGCGCGCCCTTGGCCCCCATGGCGGTCTGCAGCTTGTTCTGCGCCTGGTCGAACGGCACGTTGACGAAGTTGACCTTGATGTTCGGGTTGGCCGCCTCGAACTTCTTGGCCAGCTCCTGGTAGTTCGGAGCCTCGTTGGTGGCGTTCGACGTGTCCCAGTACGTGATGGTGACCGGGCCGTCGGTCTTGCTGTCCGAACCGGAGCCGCCGCTGCTGCCACAGGCAGCCATCGAGCCCGCGAGGGCCACAACGAGGGCAGAGGCCGCAATGCCACGCCGCATGAGAACTCCTTGGGAGGGTGGGGGTGCCCGAGATGTTCGGAGACAGGCGCATAATGGCTGCCTCGTGCCGACCGCACCGTTGCTGCCGTCGGGCTCGGAAGGAAGTTAACAGCGGTGAAAGATCGACGGAAAGTCCTTGCAGCAAGTTTCTGCAAGAAATAGGGATCGTTACAGCCGCGTGTCCTGGACGTAGCCGCACGGTAGTTGACGGCGATGGCTAATATCCCGCTTCGTCCGATTCGCCCCGGTCCCGGATGGCCGGCAGTGCCACCGTGCGTGGCCGGAAGACGCTTGCAGCAGACTGGGCGCATGCGCATCAGAGCCGTCGCCAGGGATGAACTGCCACTGCTGGTCGAACTGGAGCGGGCCGCCGGAGCGCCCTTCGCCGCGATCGGCATGCCGGAGATCGCCGAGGACGACCCGGGCACGCCCGAGGATCTCGCCCACTACCTCGACCACGGCGTCGCCCTGGTCGCGCAGGCCCCCGACGGGACGATCACCGGCTACCTGCTGGCCGGGCCGGTGGACGGCGCCCTGCACATCGAGCAGGTGTCGGTGCACCCCGACCACGCCCGCCGGGGCATCGGCCGTGCGCTGATCGGGCACCTCGCCGGGCACCAGGGCGCCGACGCCCCCGCGCTCACCCTGACCACCTTCGCGGACGTCCCCTGGAACGCCCCCTACTACGCCCGCTGCGGCTTCCGCCCGCTGGCCGACGCGGAGCTCACCCCGGGCCTGCGCGAGATCCGCCGCAGGGAGGCCGAGCACGGGCTGGACCGCTGGCCCCGGCTCTGCATGCGCCGGGACCTACGCGGCGGCGCGGACGCCTAGTCGCGGTGCGGACGCCTGGTCGAGGTGGACGCCTAGTCGCGCTGCGGGGACGTCTAGTTGGTGCCCAGCCGCAGCACCGTGGTCGAGCGGAACTCCTCCCCCGGCCGCAGCACGGTGCTCGGGAACGCCGGGTGGTGCGGAGAGTCCGGGAAGTGCTGGGTCTCCAGCGCGATCCCGGAGAACGGCCCGTACGGGACCCCGCTCCCGCCGGTGACCGCGCCCTGGAACTTGTTCGCCGTGTAGACCTGGATGCCCGGCTCGGTGGTCAGCACCTCCAGGGTGCGGCCGCTGACCGGGTCCTCCAGCAGCGCGGCCCGCGCCGGTCCGCCGTTCGCCGGACGGGCCCGCAGCACCCAGTTGTGGTCGTAGCCCCCTGGCCCGGCCAGCTGCGGGTGCTCGTCGTGCACCGACTTGCCGATCGGCGTGGCCACGGTGAAGTCGAAGGGGGTGCCGGCCACCGGCTCGGTCCGCCCGTACGGGATCTGCCGCTCGTCGGCCGGGGTGTACTCGTCGGCGTCCAGGGTGAGCAGGTGGCCCAGGACGTCGCCGCTGCCCTCACCCGCGAGGTTGAAGTAGGCGTGGTTGGTCAGGTTGACGACCGTCGGCTTGCTGGTCACCGCGTGGTACGCGATCACCAGCTCGCCGACCGCGTCCAGGGTGTAGGAGACGGTGACGTCCAGCGCGCCCGGGAAGCCCTGGTCGCCGTCCGGGCTGTGCAGCCGCAGCCGCACCCCGCCCTCGATCGGCTCGGCCGCCCACATCCGCTGGGCGAAGCCGTCCGGTCCGCCGTGGATGGTGAGCCCGCCGCCGGTCGGGGCGAGCGGGTGCTCCTCACCGTCGATGGTGACCTCGGAGCGGTCGATCCGGTTGGCGTACCGGCCCACCACCGTGCCGTAGTGCCGGGCCGGGCCCAGGATCTGACCCAACTGATCGGTGGACAGCAGCAGTTGGGCCGTGCGGCCGGTGCGGTCCGGCGCGCTCAGGGTGTGCAGGGTGGCACCGAGGGTGAGCACGCTCGCCTCGTACGGACCGGCCGTGAGCGTCCAGCGCTGGATCGCGGCGCCCGCGCCCGAGGGGTCGAGGGGTTCCCGCCGCACGTCGGTGGCCTCGCTCGCCATGCCTGCTCCTCACTGGCGACCGCGCCGCCGCCTCCGCCCGGTTCCGGGTCCGTCCATCCGTCAGGAGTCGCTGCCGCAGCCCCCGTGGTGTCCGTCAGCCTAGCGAGGGAGGCGGCAGCGGGGGCGCTCCCACGCCTCCGCGCGCCGCCCGGACGCCACCGTCCGCTGCCCTCGCCGGGCCGCCGCTACTCCCCTTGCTCCTCGCGCGGCTGGGCCTACAGCCCCAGTGCCGAGGCGAGGCCGTCCGGCCCGCTGCCCGCCTTGCGGTAGACCGCCGCCAGCCGCCGGTTGACCAGGCTCAGCTGCACCCCCAGCTCCTCGGCGATCCGCTGCGGCGGCACGCCCTGCGCGGCGCGCTTGGCGACCTCCCACTCGGGCCCGCTGAGCGTGTCCCGGAAGTCGCGCTTCTCCAGCCGGTTGGGCCGCAGGCCGTAGTTGGCCAGCTCCCGCCGGGCCTGGTCGACCAGCTTCTCCGCCGAGCAGTGCTGGGCCAGCTCGATGCCCTGGTACAGGTACTCCTGGGCGTCCTCCAGCCGCCCGACCCGGCGCAGCGCGGCGCCCAGGTCGACCAGCGCGAGGGCGTGCTCGTAGGCGGCCGGGGACTGCCCTAGGTGCTCCACGGCCTGCTCCAGCAGCTCGACCGCCTGCTCGCCGTTCTCGACCTGCGCCTGCAGCCGCAGCGCGCTGCCGATCGCCGAGGCGGTGCCGAAGCCGCGCGCGTCCTGGACGGCCTTCTGGGCGTAACCACGGGCGCGCTCGGGCTCGTCGTCCGCGATCGCGATGGCCAGGTGCCCGGCCCAGGGCGCCCAGACGGTGTTGCGCCAGCCGCGGATCTCCAGCTGGGCGCCGGCCTCGGTGAGCGCGGCGGCCGCGCCCGCGTGGCGCTTCATGGCGATCAGCAGCTTGCCGTACAGCGAGGCCGCGTCCGGCAGCACCATGGCGGTGGCGTGGTACGGCGGGTGGAAGCCGAACTCGTTGGCCAGTGTCCAGGCCTCCTCGACCCGGCCGCGGGCGATCAGGGTGTCCACCAGCACGCCGACCGCGTCCCAGGCCAGCGGCAGCTTCTTGCCGACCCGCTCGGAGATCCGGTGGGCCCGGCGCAGGAAGTCCTCGGCCTCGGCGAGCAGGCCGCGGCGGAACCGGGCCAGGCCCATCAGGAAGTACGCGAAGCCCCGGTGGGCGCCGCTCCAACCGGCGATCTCGAACTGGATGATGGCGTCCGCGAACAGCCGCTCGGCCTGGGCGATGCGGTCGTTGTAGATGTAGGTGAGACCGAGCATCGAGGGCAGTTCGAAGCCCCAGGTGGTGTCGGTCCAGCCGAGGCCCTTGGGCAGCCGGCCGCCCTCGAGGACCTCGTCGGCCAGCGCGAGCGCCTCGGAGGAGGGGGCGCCGCTCAGGGTCAGGTCCCAGGCGCGCATGGCGAGTACCGCCCGGTCGGCGGCCTCGCGGCCGCCCAGGTTCTGACACATCTCGCTCAGCCGGGCGGAGCGGCCGGGGCCGTCCTCCTCGGACTTGCGGAAGGCGTGCCACATGAACGAGGCGGCCTGGAGGCGCTGCCGCCCGGCCGGGTCGTCGGTCCGCTCGGCCTCCTGCTGGCAGACCAGCGCGGCCTGGCCCAGCTCGCCGCTGTGGGCGAGCACCTCGGAGAGCCGGAAGGTGGCGTCCACCCGCAGTTCGGGGCGCAGCGGCACCTCGTCGGGGTCGAGCGCGAGCTTGAGCTGGTTGACGGTGGCGACTGGGTCGGTGAGCAGTGCGGAGCAGCCGAGTTCGTACAGCACCTCGGCCTTGATCGCGTCGGCGGGCGGCTCGTTGAGCGCGCGGTGCAGACAGCGCTGGGCGGCCTCGGGGGCGCCGATCAGCTGGTGTTCGACGGCGGCGCGGCGCAGCTTCTTGACGATCCGGTCGTCGCCCTCGCCGGTGTGGGTCTCGACCAGGTGGCGGGAGGCCGCGAGCAGGCCGAGTCCGGCGTTCTCGATCTCGGCGGCGGCGATGCCGTGCATGCCGAGGCGGGTGGCCTCCGGCATGGTGTTGTAGATGGAGCTGGCGATCAGCGGGTGGACGAACTCCAGGTTCCCGTTGGGGGCCTGGGTGAGCACGCGCTGCTTGCGCAGCTGCTTGATGGAGTCGCGCGCGCCCTCGGTGCTCTGGGTGGAGATCCGGGTGGCGAGGTCGACCCGGATGTCGGTGCCCAGCATGGCGCAGGCCCAGGCGAAGCGCAGGGTGCTGGCACCGAGCCGGTCCAGCCAGCTCTTGAGGGTCATCCCGGTGGCGTCGACGGCGAGTTCGCGCAGCTGCCGGGAGTTCTCCTCGACCGGTTCGAGCTCCTGGTCGCGGACCTGGTCGAGCAGGGCGACGACCTCGAAGGGGTTGCCGTTGACGACGTTCCAGAACTCGTAGCAGAAGGCGTCCTCGGCCTTGTCGCCGAGTTCGGCGCGGATCATGTCGGTGACGGAGCTGAGGTTGAGCCGGTTGAGCTCGTGCTTGCGCCCCTTGAGGCCGAGGGTGTCCCGGCGGAGGTCCTGGGTCTCAGTGGGCCAGTCGTTCTCGTCCTCGCGGAAGGCGAAGACGAGCAGGACGGGCAGTTCGCCGGAACGGACGGCGAACTTGGCCAGCCAGGAGAGGGATTCGGCGTCGGCCCAGTGCAGGTCGTCGACGATCATCACCATCGGCGCGCGGCGCGGTGCGAGCTGGGTCAGCACGTAGTCGAGGCCGTCGCGCACGCCCTGGGGGTCGAGCCGGCGGGCGCCGGCCTTGGGCTGCTTGAGGCCCATGGCCGGTCCGACGACCTCCTCCCAGGTGCCCATGACCTGGCGGAACTCGTCCGCGCTCAGATCGCTGAGCACGGGCTGGAGCAGCTGGCGCAGCACGTGGTACGGCTCCTTGAACTGCCGTTCGCCGCCTCGGGCGAACAGCACACAGGTGCCCTCGCGGAGTTTGGCGATCCGTCGAACCTCGTGCAGCAGACTGGTCTTGCCGATGCCCGGGCGGCCGGAGAAGGTCAGCAGGTCACCGATCTCGGTGCCGCCGGCGGCGAATTCGCGGCAGAGCTGGTCGATGGCCGCTTCCACGGAACGCAGTTCGGCGTCGCGGTCGCGCAGCCTGACCCGGGGCGCGACGCCGTCGCCGTCCCGGCCGGAACCGGTTCCCGCCCGAAGTTCGTTGTCCTGCTCGGTCACCGTCGCGCCTCCACCTCACCCGCTGGCGGCGCGGCTCGACCACTGCCGTGGGAGCCGCTCCGTCACTGTTCGTGAAGCCGAGGTTAGCGCCGTGTGCGGCTCGCCGTGCGGCATTCGCCCAGGCTGGGGCGGACGGTGAGGGTTCGGACGGCTTGCCAAGGGCAATTGCCCTATATCCCTAACGTCCGATCATTGCATCAGATACCCTACGGCCCGCGAGGCGCTGATGATCTTGCGCAGTCACCCTCACCTTCCCAGCCTCGCCGCGTCACCTCCCCCCACGGCCAATGATCGAACCACAAGCGCCCCCCGCCCTCCGCTGCACCGGGAGTCCGATGTCTGACGACACCTCACTTCAGATTCCGTTCCCGTACCGCCGCAGTCCGCACGGCCCGTACGCCACCAAGCTGCACCGGGACTGGCTGATCCGCCACCCGCTGCTCCCCGACGCCGACCACCCCGGCTACGCCCACTGGGAGGTGGTCGACCTCGCCGCACTCGGCTACCCGGACGCCGGTCCGGACGAACTCGCCCTGGCTGCCGACCTGATGGGCTTCTACTTCCTCTTCGACGACCAGTTCGACGGCCCGCTCGGCCGTCGGCCCACCGAGGTCGCCCCGATCTGCGAGCGGCTGATCGCCGTCCTGCACGGCGCGCGCCCCGATCCGGGCTCCGCCGTCGAGGCCGCCTTCGCCGACCTGTGGAACCGCAGCGTGCACGGCATGCCGGCCCGCTGGCAGGCCCGCGCGGCCTACAACTGGGAGTACTACTTCGCCAGCCACCCGGCCGAGGCGGCGGGCCGGATCTCGGCGCGGCCGCCGGACCGGGCCGGCTACCTCGAACTCAGACGGGGCACCGCGGCAATGGAGACCATCTTCGACATGGTCGAGCGGCTCGGCCAGTTCGAGGTCCCCGCCGCCGTCCTGCACCACCCGGTGCTGCGTCAACTCCGGCAGCTGGCAGCCGACATACCGTCGCTCAGCAACGACGTGCGGTCCTTCCCGCTGGAGGCGCCGCGCGGGGACGTCAACAACCTGGTCATGATCGTCCAGCGTGAGCGCCGCTGCTCGGCCGAGGAGGCCTGTGCGACGGTGATGGCGGAGGCCCAGCTGATGGTCGAGCGCTGCGCCGAGCTGCACGAGCGGCTGCCGGACGTCTTCCGGGAGCTGGGCCTGTCCCGGATCGAGTGCGCGATCGCCCAGCGGTACGCGGAAGGACTGCTCACCTGGCTGGCGGGCTACCTGAGTTGGGAGGCCCGCACCGGCCGGTACCACGTGGTCTGACGCACTCACCGCGCGGCGCGCCGTCGAACGCGCCCTCCGCGCGCCCGGGTCGAGAACGTCCGGATCGCGCACCGTCCGTACGAGCCGGTCGTACGGACCGTAGCCGCAGCGCACGCTCGGCGACTATCGTGCTCGACGGCGGGCGCCCCCGGCGGGGCGCCGGCCCGACTGCGTGTCCGCACCCTCCCGCCGGACCGTCCCCCTGACCGGATGGTCCGGCGCGCCGCCCACGGCCCGATCGGCGCCGGGCGGCGCCCGACGTCGCGAGGAGACACAGAGAGCATGACGGTCTACCAGCCCCCCGGCGCGCCCGGCAGCATCGTCGCCTACCGCTCCCGGTACGAGCACTGGATCAACGGCGGTTGGACGCCCCCGGTGCGCGGCGAGTACTTCGGCGACCCGACCCCGGTTACCGGCGAGGTGTTCACCGAGGTGGCCCGCGGCACCGCCGAGGACATCGAGGCCGCCTTGGACGCGGCCCACGCCGCCGCGCCGGCCTGGGGCCGCACCTCCGCCGCCGACCGGGCGCAGGTGCTGCTGCGGATGGCCGACCGGATGGAAGCCAACCTGGAGCAGCTGGCCGTCGCGGAGAGCTGGGAGAACGGCAAGCCGGTGCGCGAGACGCTGGCCGCCGACCTCCCGCTCGCCGTCGACCACCTGCGCTACTTCGCCGGTGCGCTGCGGGCCCAGGAGGGCAGCCTCTCCCAGCTGGACGAGGACACCGTGGCGTACCACTTCCACGAGCCGCTGGGCGTGGTCGGCCAGATCATCCCGTGGAACTTCCCGGTCCTGATGGCGGTTTGGAAGCTGGCCCCGGCGCTGGCGGCCGGCAACGCGGTGGTGCTCAAGCCCGCCGAGCAGACCCCGGCCTCGGTGCTGCTGCTGGCCGAGCTGACCGCCGACCTGCTGCCGCCCGGCGTGGTCAACATCGTCACCGGTTTCGGCGAGGAGGCCGGCGCCCCGCTGGCCGCCAGCAAGCGGGTGCGCAAGCTCGCCTTCACCGGCGAGACCGGCACCGGCCGGCTGATCTCCCGCGCCGCCGCCGACAACCTGATCCCGGTCACCCTGGAGCTCGGCGGCAAGAGCCCCAACCTGTTCTTCGCGGACGTCGCCGCCGCCGACGACGCCTTCTACGACAAGGCCGTCGAGGGCTTCGCGATGTTCGCCCTCAACCAGGGTGAGGTCTGCACCTGCCCCAGCCGCGCGCTGATCGAGTCCTCGGTCTACGAGCGGCTGCTCGGCGACGGCCTGGAGCGGGTGCGCGCGATGCGCCAGGGCAACCCGCTGGACACCGACACCCAGATCGGCGCGCAGGCCAGCGCCGAACAGCTGAAGAAGATCCTCTCCTACTTCGAGATCGGCCAGGCCGAGGGCGCCAAGGTCCTGGTCGGCGGCGAGCGGGCCGACCTCGGCGGCTCGCTGGCCGACGGGTACTACGTGACGCCGACGGTCTTCGAGGGCGTCAACAGCATGCGGGTCTTCCAGGAGGAGATCTTCGGCCCGGTCGTCTCGGTCACCCGCTTCGACGGCTTCGACGAGGCGGTCACGCTCGCCAACGACACCCAGTACGGGCTCGGCGCGGGCGTGTGGACCCGCAACATCAACACCGCCCACCGAGCCGGACGCGCCATCCAGGCGGGCCGGGTCTGGACCAACTGCTACCACGCCTACCCGGCCCACGCGGCCTTCGGCGGCTACAAGAACTCCGGCATCGGCCGGGAGAACCACAAGGCGCTGCTGGAGCACTACCAGCAGACCAAGAACCTGCTGGTCAGCTACTCCCCCGACGCGGTCGGCTTCTTCTAGGCCGCCCCCGGACAGGAGTGGAGCGGGAGGCCGAGCCGGGCCTCCCGCTCCACCGCCACTCCCCGTGGCGGGCTTGTCAGGAAAATCGCCTGGTTCGGGATCTAAGCACATGAATCCCCTGATTTTGCCGACTCGCCGCCGACATGCCCGGACGGCCCGCGCGAACGCCGTAGACAGGACTCCCCAGTCCGCTCACCCCCGTTGGGAGTCCCGGCAGATGACCATCGCCCCCGCCAAGCTCACCGACCCCACCGTCCGCGCCTTCGTCACCGCGGTCAACGCGGGCGACCGCGACGCCTTCTTCGCCCTGCTCTCCCCGGACGCGACCATGTCCGACGACGGGTCGGAGCGCAGTCTGGCGGACTGGGTCGACCGGGAGATCTTCGGCCCGAACGGCCGGATGGACGTCCAGAGCGAGGCGAGCGCCGGCCACGCCCTGGTCGCCAACTTCACCAACGAGACCTGGGGCGAGATGCGCACCGCCTGGCGCTTCACCGTCGACAACGGGAAGATCAGCCGCTTCGAGACCGGCCAGGCGTAGCCGACCGCCCTCAGGAGAGCCCCAGGCACCCCCGCACCGCGCGGATCAGGTTGCGCGAGCGGACATCCCCGGTCACGCCCGGCTGCATGCCGTTCGTGACGTACCCGAAGCCCAGCCCGAGGTCCGGGTCGGCGAAGCCCAGCGAACCGCCCCGGCCGGGGTGGCCGAAGCTCGCCGGGGAGGCCATCGGCGCGGTCGGGCCGTGCCGCCAGAACCCCAGGCCGAAGGTGGAGTTGACGATCAGCACCCGGTCCGGGCCGTTCACCGTCGGCCCGACCGCGTGGGCCAGCACCTCCGGGCCGAGCAGCGGCGGTAGCAGCGCACCGGAGCCGTCCGGTCGGTCGGCCGCGCCGATCAGCGCCGCGTAGAACCGGGCCAGTGAACGGGCGGTGCCGATGCCGCCCGCGCCGGGGATCTCGGCGGCCTGCACCGCCGGGTCGTTGAGGTCCACCCCGGGGCACACCGAGGCGAAGGAGCGGGCGGTCAGCGAGGTCGGGTCCTGGTAGGCGTCCCGGACGGACTGCTTGGGCCGCAGCCGCAGCCCGCTCGGGCCGGTCCGGGCCGCCTCCGGGGCGGGCAGGTCCACCAGCTCGCCGACCCGGGGCGCGGCGCCGGCCGGCAGCCCGATCCACAGGTCCAGCCCGAGCGGCCGGGCGACCTCCTCGGCGAAGTACTGTCCGATCGTCCGACCGCTCACCCGCCGCACCACCTCGCCGACCAGCCAGCCGAAGGTGTGCGGGTGGTAGCCGTGCGCGGTGCCGGGCTCCCAGGCGGGCGCCTGCGCGGCCACGGCGGCGGCCGCGCGCTCCCAGGTCAGCACGTCCTCCAGGCGCAGCGGCACGTCCAGCGCGGGCACCCCGACCTGGTGCGACAGCAGCCAGCGCACCGGCACGTCGCCCTTGCCCTGCGCGGCGAACTCCGGCCAGTAGGAGGCCGTCGGCGCGTCCAGGTCGAGCAGGCCCCGCTCGGCCAGCAGCAGCGCGGTGGTCGCGGTCAGACCCTTGGTGACCGAACGCAGCACCTGGGCGGTGTCCGCCGTCCACGGCACCGCGGGCGCGGGCCGCCCGCCCACCTCGGGCCGGGCGTCCCCGCCCCACAGGTCGACCGCCCTGCGGCCGCGCACGTACAGCGCGAAGGCCGCGCCGAGCTCGCCGTACTCGATGAAGTTCCGCACGAAGGCCGCCCGTACGGGCTCGAAACCCTCCGCCGTCTCGCCCCAGATCTCCACCACCACGTGCCGCCCTCAGGTCGTTCGCCGCCGTCCGATTCCTCGATCCCGCGTTCGAGGCGGGCCCGGAGACCCTAACCTGTCGGACATGACCAACCCTGCCGAGGAACTGCTGGACATCGTCGACGAGCACGACCAGGTGATCGGGACCGCGCTGCGCGGGGAGGTGTACCGGCAGGGGCTGACCCACCGCTGCGTCTTCATCATGGTCCGCGACCCGGCCGGCCGGATCTTCGTCCACCGCCGCACCGACACCAAGCTGTTCGCCCCCGGCGCGTACGACATGTGGGTCGGCGGCGTGGTCGGCTCCGGCGAGACCTACGCCGAGGCCGCCGTCCGCGAGGCCGAGGAGGAACTCGGCGTCCGCGGCGTCACCCCGCGCCCGCTGTTCAAGTTCCTCTTCCGGGAGCCCGACGGCGGCACGCTCTCCTGGTGGTGCGACATGTACGAGGCCGAGTGGGACGGCCCTGTCTCCCCGCAGGAGTCCGAGGTCGCCTGGCACGCCTGGCTCACCCCCGAGGAACTGGCCGAGCGCCTCGCCCGCGACACCTTCGTCACCGACGGCCGCGAGGCCTACCGCCGCTACCTGGAGCTCCGGGCCGGCTAGACCAGCCGCATGGGCCCCCGGGCGGCCGCCGGATAGGCTGACGCGCATGGCCTCCCGTACGCCGTCGCCGACGGCCGACCGCACAGCACGGACCGCCGCCGCATCCGGCCGGGCGGCGGGTGAGCGGCCGCGCCGCCGGCTGAGCGTGGACGAGCGGCGGGAGCAGCTGATCGCCGTGGCGCTGGAGCTGTTCAGCCGGCGCCCGCCGGAGGAGGTGTCGATCGACGACATCGCCGCCGCCGCGGGCGCCTCCCGGCCGCTGGTGTACCACTACTTCCCCGGCAAGCAGGCGCTGTACGAGGCCTCGCTGCGCCGGGCCGGGCGGGAGCTGTCGGCGCGCTTCGAGGAGCCGATGGAGGGGCCGCTGTCCGAGCGGCTGTACCGGGTGATGGGCCGCTACCTGGACTTCGTGCAGAGCCACGGGCCGGGCTTCGCCGCGCTGCTGCGGGGCGGCTCGGTGGCGGCCAGCGCGGGCACCTCGGCAGTGATCGACGACGTGCGCAGGGCCGCGCACGACCAGATCCTCGCCCACCTGGCGATCCCAGCACCGAGCCCCGGGCTGCGGCTGACCGTCCGGGCCTGGATCGCCAACGCCGAGATCACCTCGTTGGAGTGGCTGGCCGAGCGCTCGGTGCCGTTGGAGGAGCTGCAGCTGCACCTGGTGCAGGAGTTCGTCGCCTCGCTCACCCTCACCGCCGCCCGGGAGCCGGCCCTCGCCGCCGAGCTGTCCTCCTTTTTCGCCGACGAGCGCCCCGACGGGCCGACCGGGCGCCTGGTCCAGGACCTCGCCGGGCTGTTCGCCGTCCCCGACATCCTCGACGCCCTCACCGCGCTGGCCACCGACGGACCGGCCTCCGCGCCCGTGGACGAACCGTCCGCGCAGGCCACTGAAGACTGGGCCGCGGCCTCCGACGAATGATCATCGGGTGATCCTGCGGTTCGGCGACGACGGTGGGCTCTGATAGGAATGGGCAGGGATCTGACGGCACGCCGCGCGGGCGGGCCCGGTCCCACCCGAAACCACCGACGGCAGACGGAGCAGAGCGGGGGGCTCACCAGTTGACCCAGGACGTCCAGTTCAGCGCGGAGGCCAACCCCTTCGCGGCAGCCGAGCAGGTCTGCGCGACCCTCGGCACACTCACCGACGCCCTCTTCGACGAGCACACCTCGCGCCACCCGGCGGCCTCGCTGAGCGCCCTGCGGACGGCCGGGCACCCCGCCGCCGAGGCGCTGTTCGGCCTGCCGCTGGCCCCCAACGGGCCGGTGCACGAGGCCCTCGACCGACTCGGCACGGTGATCACCGCCGGAACCGCCCGCCCGGGCACCGGCGTCCCGGTCGCCGACCGGGTGACCACCGCGCTGCAGAACCGCTACGGCGGCGGAGCGGTGCGCGGCGCCGTCGCGGACCGGGGCACCACCTCGGCCGCGCTCTTCCAGCTGCCGGTCACCGGTGAGTTCGCCGACGCCAAGCTGCGCCCGCCGTTCGCCCCGGCGCTGGCCGCGCTCGCGGCCGGGCAGCAGACCCGGCAGCCGGTCGAACTGGCCACCGGCGCGGGCACCGAGGTCCGACTGGTCGTCCCGCCGGGCTTCCACCCGCTGACGTCCCCCGGCGGGCCCGCCGGGGTCTCCGCCCGTACGGTGCCCGCGCTTCCGGACGGCGGCGACGGCGCCGATCGGGCGACCGCGGCGGCGGCCGCCGAACTGACCGGGCACCTGGCCGAGGTGGCCGAGGAGCTGTTCAGCGCCACCGGCCCGGAGCCGCGCCGCGACTTCGCGGTGATCTCCGCGACCCTGACCGACCTGATCCAGGACGCGGGCGTCTGCTACGCGGGCGTGTGCGCGCTGGAGTTGGACGGACGCGTCTCGGACGCCTCCCTGGTCGTCTCGCTCGCCCGGCACCCGCTGCCGATCACCGAGCTCGCCACCGAGCTGGCCACCGTACGGCGGCACGCCGAGGTGTGGACGGTGCTGCTGCCGGCCGGACCGGCCGCCGTCTTGGTCGAGGGACGGACCGTCCCGGTGCCCGGACCGCTGGCCGCCGACGGGCAGCGGCGCTGGGTGGTCACCTCCGTGGTCCAGGCCTTCGTCCCGCTGCCGGACGGCGGATCGGTGCTGTGTGCCCAGCTGTCCACAGCGCGGCCGGAGGACTGGGAGCTGTACACGGAGGCGTTCGCGGAGCTGCTGAAGAGCATCCAGTTCGGCTGGGACGGCGAGGCGGTCGCTGCTGCGGCCGCATCGGTTGCCCCGGCCGTCCCGGTTGCCCCGGCTGTGTCGGTGTCGGCGCCCGCCGTTCCGGCCGCTCCGCCGGCTGCCGCCCCCGTGGCGGAGGAGCCAGCGGAGAAGCCGGTGCACCTGCGTGGCACCCCGGTGCGCATCCCGCCCGCGGACTTCAACCCCTTCGCGCCGGAGGCGGCGGAGCCGACCACCGAGGCCGAGGCCGCCGCGGTGGACGACGAGCTGCCGAAGGGCACGCCGGTGCTGATCCCGCCGCCGGACTTCGACCCCTTCGGCATGACGGGCTTCTCCAACGAACCCACGGAGGAACCGGCCGCGCAGCCTGTCGGGGGTGCTGCGGCTCCCGACCCCTTCGGCACGACGATCGCCTCCGAGCAGAAGAGTGACCCGTTCGGCACCACCGTGGCCGCCCAGGGCCCGGCCGTGCCGCCGCCGCCCTCGGCGCCGCCGATCATCCCGGCCCAGACAGCGCCCGCAGCGGACACCCCGGCGGCGAACGCGGCGGAGCCGGGTCCGGGCAAGGCCACCCCGGTGCTGATTCCGCCGCCGGACTTCGACCCCTTTGGCATGATGGGCTTCTCCAACGAACCCACGGAGGAACCGGAGGCGAGGGACGAGGCCGACGCGGAGCCGGAGCACCGGCCGTTCGGCTGACGGACGGGGACCGACGGTTGGCGGACAGCTGACGATTGGCAGACGACAGCTGACAACTAACAGATTTCAGAAGTTGTTCGCTGAAATCCGTTAGTTGTCAGCTGTTACTCGTTCCGACTCCCGCCACCGATCCCGCCGCCCCTCCCCCGCGCGCCTCGATCAGCGCCGCCACCCCGTCCAACAACCGCACCATCCCGAACTCGAAGAGCGCGTCCAGGCTCAGGTCGATCTCCGGGCCCCGGTTCAGCGCGTCGAACATCGGGAAGCGCTCCGGATCGGACATCAGCCGGTCGTGGTCCTCGTCGTGCAGCTGGTCCATCCACTCGTCCGCGGACATCCCGCTGTCCTGCTCGGCCTGCGCCTCCCGCTCGAAGTGGACGGCCAGCCCGCAGGTGAAGGCCGCCAGCGTCACGGCGGCCTGGGCCATCTCCTTCCCGGTCAGCCCCAGCCCGGCCAGCGCGGCCATCGCCCGTTCGGTGTGCAGCGCCGCGTCCGGCGCGAGCACCGGCCGGGTGAAGGACATCGTGGACGCCAGCCACGGGTGCCGCCGGTAGATCCGCCACTGCAGCCGCGAGACCTCCTCCAGCCCCGCCCGCCAACCCGGCGCCGGCGGGTCGGGCAGCGGCTGCTCACCGAAGACGGTGTCCATCATCAGCCGCAACAGCTCGTCCTTGCCGGGCACATGGCGGTAGAGCGACATGGTCGCGACCCCCAGTTCGGTGGCGACCCGGCGCATCGACAGCGCCGTCAGCCCCTCCTCGTCGGCCACCTGGATCGCCGCCGCGACGATCCGCTCCCGCCTCAGCTCCCGCTCCACGCCCCGAGGCCGCCGCGCCCCCGACGCACCCGGCCCACCAGCCGCCCGCCCGGCGTCCCGAACCGCCGCCGAGGCGACGGCAGGACCAGCAGGAGCCGCCGCAGGAACCGGAGCCGCAGGTGCCGCAGGTGCCGCGGGTGCTGCCACCACCGTCCCCACCCCCGGAACGGCCCGGACCAGCCCCTCCTCCCGCAGCCGGTTGAGCACCTTGGTCGCGGTGGCCATCGCCACCCCCCACTCCTGGGTGATCCGCCGAGTCGACGGCACCCGGGAGCCCGGCTTCAACTCCCCCGCCGTGATCCGCCGTCGCAGCTCGG
Organism: Kitasatospora sp. NPDC001159; assembly: GCF_053598235.1. Taxonomy (NCBI): domain Bacteria; kingdom Bacillati; phylum Actinomycetota; class Actinomycetes; order Kitasatosporales; family Streptomycetaceae; genus Kitasatospora; species Kitasatospora sp. NPDC001159. Next base: position 114,638 of record NZ_JBSFJV010000007.1, on the reverse strand, counting down.
CCGCGATCCGCTCCGAAGGCGTCCCGCTCTCCACCACAACCACCACCACCCGCTCGACCACCGCACTAGTGCACCGCAACCGCACACGCTAGCAGTCGACCACCGGTCCCGGCGGAGCCCAACCGGCACGGCCCTCCGGCCAGTTGACAGTCCCCGCGGACTACGGCCGCACCTGGCCGCCCAGTTCGCCTCAGCCGGCCCGTCGCGCCAGGTGCACCACATCCGGCACACCTCGGCTGACCGGGATCTCATGGGTGGCGACATCCGAGAAGCCCGCCGCCCGCAGCGCCTCCTCGAAGGCCGGGGAGGGCTGCGCGCTCCACACCGCCAACACCCCGCCGGGCTGCAGCCGGTGCCACAGCGCCGCCAGCCCGTCCGCGCCGTAGAGCCCACTGTTGGAGTCGGTGACGGTCCAGTCCGGCCCGTTGTCGATGTCCAGGCACAGCGCGTGGTAGCGCTCCCCGTCGGCCGCCGCGAGGTACTCCAGCAGATCGGCGTGGAGTACCGCGACCCGTTCGTCGTCCAGTGCGCCGCCGGAGAAGGCGCCGAGCGGGCCGTTGCGGTGCCAGTCGATGATCGCGTTCTCCCGCTCGACGATCGCGATCCGCCCCCAGCGCGGTTCGGCCGCCGCGTACGCGAGCGAGAACCCGACCCCGAGCCCGCCGATCAGCACCGACGGCCCGTTCGAGCCGCTGCCCGCGCCGTCACCCCCACCGCCCGTCCGGTCCAACTCGTCCAGCGCCGCCTGGATCAGCAGCCGCTCGGAGCGGCCGTCCGCGGTGTCCATCAGGAAGCAGCCGTTGGCGATGATCTCGTAGTGCCGTCCGCGCTGCCGCAGCACCACCTCGCCGAACGGCCCCTCCCGTCGGTCGAGCGTGACGACGGCCTCGTGGCCGTCCCGTTCGGGCAGTGCGGTGGTCATGCGTCCTCCTCGACGTACTCGGCAACAGGACCGTACCGGTGCGGGCGATCATCCTCCCGACAATAACCGAGTCCCCGCCACCGGGTCCGGCGAGCAGCGAGGCCCGCGAAGCCCAGCCCACGAAGCCCAGCCCGCAAGGCCGCGCCCGTCAGGTCGTGACCAACACCCCCGCGTACGACACGCCCGCGACCATCACCCACGACCCGAGCCCGAGCAGCGCGATCCGCCCGCCCGTGCGCACCATCGTCGGCAGGTGCACCGCGCTGCCGAGGCCGAACAGCGCGGCGGCCAGCAGCAGTTCCTGCGCGTCGCCGGCCAGGGTGAGCGCCCGCTCGGGCAGCACTCCGGTGGTCCGCAGCACGATCATCGCGAGGAACCCGGCCACGAACAGCGGCACGATCGGCGGCCGGCTGCCGCTCTTCGCCTCACCCGTCGCAGCGGCCCCGCGCGCGTTGCGCCGCACCATCACGGCCACGCCCGCGACCAGCGGCGCCAGCAGCACCACCCGCATCAGCTTGACCAGCACGGCCTCGCGCAGCGCCGCCGCCCCGCCGGTCTGCGCGGTGGCGACCACCTGCCCGACGTCGTGCACGCTGGCACCGACCCAGCGCCCGAACTCCACCTCGCCGAGCCCCAGCGGGTGCTGGAGCAGCGGCAGCACGGCGATCGCCAGCGTCCCGCAGAGGGTGACCAGCGCGACCGAGGAGGCGACGTCCTCCTCCTCGCTGCCGGCCGCCTGGCTGACCGCACCGATCGCCGAGGCCCCGCAGATCGAGTACCCGGTGGCGACCAGCAGCGGCTGGTCGCCGGGCAGTCCGAGCTTGCGGCCGAGCCACATCGTGCCGGCGAAGGTGGCCGCGACCACCGTGAGCACCATGGCGACGGTGGCCCAGCCGAGGCCGAGCACGTCGTCCAGGCTGAGCTTGAGTCCGAGCAGCACGATGCCGAGCCGCATCAGCCGCTTCCCGGCCATGGACAGTCCCGGCCGGGCGATCCCGCGCACCACCGGGCGCAGCCCGGGCAGGTGGGCCGCCGCCATGCCGAGCACGACGGCGGCGGTGAGCTTGGGCACGGCGGGGACGAGCGCGTGGACGCCCAGGGCCGCGGCCACGCCGACCGCGGCGAGCAGCAGGCCGGGGGCGTCCCCGCCGAACGGGGGGAGTGAACGGGTGCGGGTGGCCCGCTCCCGGAGGGTAAGTGCCACGCCGCCGCTCACCGCTCCTGGTCGGCGGGGAGCCGGTAGACCCGCCGGATGCTGGTGCCGAGCCGCGAGATGTCGGCGCCGTACACGTGGATGGAGATCGCCGTGCTGCTGCAGGAGTTGCGCACCAGGTGGATGTCGCCGGGCGGGGCGAAGGCGGCGACCGTCCCGGCCGGGCCCGCCACGTGCTCGGTCTCGACCAGCCGCGCGCTGCGCCCGTCGGAGACCAGCCGGTAGCGGATCTCGCTCTCCTGGCCCTGGTGGACGCCGGCCACGCACCAGGAGACGTGGTCGTGGATCGGGGTCTGCTGCCCGGGCAGCCAGACCAGGGCGACGACGGAGAAGCCGCCGTCCTCCTCGGCGTGCACGACATGCTGGCGGTAGCGCTGTGGGTCGCCCTCGCGCTGGGCGGGGGTGAGCAGCGCGTCCGGTCCGTCGGGGTCGGCGAGCAGGTGCGGGGCGAGGCGCTCGCCGACCAGGTAGGCGGTGAGCTCCGGGGGGAGCCCGCGGTCCACGACGGCGCGGATCTCACTGATCAGCGCGGTCATCCGCTCGGTGAGCCGGTCAGTGCCGACCGTGGCTGGGGGTGTCATGTCAGCAGGTTCGGACCCACCGACCTATCACGTCCAAGGAGGGTTCGTAAGCGATCCCCCACTAGTGCTTATGGGTCAGCACCCGACCCGGGTGGCCGCCGCCTGCCGCAGGTGGTCCAGCACCAGCCCGGTGGCCGGGATCCGCCGGTGCTCGCTCAGCACGTACGCGCTCACCTGCCGGCGCAGGTGCGGTTCGACGGCCCGCCCGGTGACCTTGCGGTGGCACATGAAGGAGAGCACCAGCGCGGGCATCAGCGCGATCCCGACCCCGGCGGCGACCAGGCTCTGCACCGCGAGGTTGTCGTCGGTGGAGAACACGATGTCCGGCGCGAAGCCCTCCTCCGCGCAGACGTGCAGCAGGTTGGCCCGACAGCGCGGACAGCCGGCGATCCAGCGCTCGCCGTCCAGGTCGGCGAGCCGTACGGCGTGCCGGCGGCCGAGCGGGTGCCCGACCGGCAGCAGCACGGTGAGCAGGTCCTCCATCAGCGGGATCTCGTCCAGGCCGTCCGGCACCTCGGTCGCCGCGCCCGGATACCGGAAGGCCAGCGCGATGTCGCACTCGCCGCGCAGCAGCCGCTGGACGGAGTCCGGCGGCTCCGCCTCCAGCAGTTCGACCCGGACGCCGGGGTGCTCGGCGAGCAGCCGGGCCATCGCCTCGGGTATCAGGGTGGCGTTGGCACTGGGAAAGGCGCATACCCGCACCCGCCCGGCGCGCAGCCGGGCGAGCGCGGCGAGCTGCTGCTGGGCGGCGGAGAGGCTGCCGAGGATCAGCTCGGCGTGCCGGGAGAGCGCCTCGCCCGCCTCGGTGAGCCGCAGGCCGCGCCCGGCGCGGGTGAACAGCGGGACGCCGACGCTGCGTTCGAGCGCCTTCATCTGCTGGGTGATGGCGGGCTGGGTGTAACCGAGTTCCCGGGCGGCGGCCGAGTACGAACCGGCCCGGACCACCTCGTGGAACGTCCTGATGTGCCGTGAGTCGAACACCGGCTCCATGGCCCCTCCGCCTGGTCGTCGTCGCCTTCCGCGCAATCATAAGAGGAATTTGGAGGTATCGACCCCAGTCCCACCCACACCTATGGTTAAGTCCCGAACCAAGCCTCCCACCACTGCAGGCTCACTGCGCCGAGGGCGGCAACCCCATCGCGACCTCGGCCTTCACCACCGGCGCCCCGCCGCGCATGCGCGGGCTGCGCCGGCTGCGCCGCTCGACCCAGCGAGCGAGCCAGGACAGCAGCAGACACATGCCGATGTAGATCGGCGCGATCACGATCACCACCGGGATGAACGGCAGGTCGTAGTCCAGATTGGTGGCGATCAGCTTGCCCGCGTGCAGGAACTCCTCGTAGGTGATCAGGAACCCGAGCGAGGTGTCCTTGAGGGCGACCACCAGCTGGCTGATGATGGCCGGCAGCATCGCCCGGTTGGCCTGCGGCACCAGCACGTACGCCATCACCTGGGTCTTGCGCATCCCCAGCGCGTACGCCGCCTCGCGCTGCCCCCTGGGCACCGCGAGCACGCCGGCCCGGAACACCTCGGCCAGCACCGAGCCGTTGTAGAGCACCAGCCCGGCGACCAGTGCCCACAGCGGCTGCACCTTGAGCGCGACGAAGACGAAGAAGATCATCACCAGCACCGGCATGGCCCGGAAGAACTCCACCACCAGCGTGGCGAACCAGCGCACCACCCGGTGGTCGGACAGCCGTCCGACCGCGAACAGCGCGCCGAAGGGCAGCGCGAACAGCACCGTCCAGCCGAAGGCCTTCAGGGTGTTGCCCAGTCCCCGCAACAGCAGCTCCTGCACGCCGCGGTACTCGAAGGGCTCCCATTTGGCGTAGGTGAACTGGCCGGTGTGGAACAGCATGTAGACGACCCAGCCGATCAGCACCGCGATCAGCACCAGCGCGATCCCACCGTACAGCCGGTGCCGGGCCAGCGCCTTCGGGCCGGGGACGTCGTACAGCGCCGAGGATTCAACGGTCATCGGGACACCGCCACTCGTCGTTCCAGCAGGTTGAAGACGGCGCTGATGGCCAGGGTGATGATCAGGTAGCCGACGGCGATCCAGACGAAGGTCCAGACGATGCTGTAGCCCAGCTCGTTGATGGTCCGGTAAGTGCCCAGCAGTTCGGTGACGCTGAAGGAACCGGCGATCGCCGTGTTCTTCGCCAGCGCGATCATCACACTGCCGATCGGCGCCACCACCGAGCGGTACGCCTGCGGCAGCACCACCAGGCTCATCGTCTGCCCGAAGCTCATGCCCAGGCTGCGGGCCGCCTCGCCCTGCCCGGACGGCACGGTGTTGATGCCCGAGCGCATCGCCTCGCAGACGAAGGCCGAGGTGTAGCAGCCGAGCGCCAGCACCGCGAAGGTGTAGAAGGGCAGGGTGATGTCGAACCGGGGCAGGCCCAGCACCACGATGAAGAACAGCAGGGTCAGCGGCGTGTTGCGCAGCACCGTCACCCAGACCGTCCCGAACACCCGCAGCGGCCTCACCGGCGAGACCCGGAAGCCCGCGACCAGCACACCCAGCACCAGCGACAGCACGGCGCTCACCACGAACAGCGAGAGCGTGCCGAGGAAGCCCTCCCAGTAGGTCGACCAGTTGTCGATCAGCGTGTTCACAGGGCGGCCCTCTCAGTACCGGTTGATCGGCGGCGGGGTGGGGGCGGGCTCCCCGGACAGGCCGAGGGTCGCGTCGAAGGCCTCCTTCCAGTCGCCGTTCTGCTCGTGGTGGGCCAGCGCGTCGTTCAGCGCCGTGCGCAGCACGGTGTCGTTCTTCGGCGTCCCGATTCCGTACGGCTCGGTCGAGAACAGCGGGCCGACCACCTTGAGCTCGTCCGGCGCCTTGGCCGCGTAGCCCAGCAGGATCGCGTTGTCCGTGGTGACGGCGTCGACCTGGCCGGTGATCAGATTGTCCACGCAGGCCGAGTAGGTGTCGTAGCCGATCAGGTGCGCCTTGGGGAACTGCGACTGGATCCGCTGGTAGGGGGTCGAGCCGGCCGCCGAGCAGACCTTCTTGCCGTCGAGGTCCTGCGGCCCGTGGATGCTGTTGTCGTTCTTGCGCACCAGCAGCGACTGCCCGGCGACGAAGTACGGCCCGGCGAAGCCCACCAGCTTCTTCCGGTTGTCGTTGATGGTGTACGTGCCGACGTAGTAGTCCACCTGGCCGTTCTGCAGCGCGGTCTCGCGGTTGGCCGAGGCGATGGTCTTGAACTGGATCTTGTCCGGTCCGAAGCCGAGGGAGGCGCCGAGCATTTTGGCGATCTCGATGTCGAAGCCGGAGTACACGCCGGTGGCCGGATTCTTCTGGCCCAGGTACGGCTGGTCCTCCTTGGCGCCGACCACCAGGTAGCCCCGGCTGCGGGCGGCGTCCAGGGTCGGCGAGCCGGTGATCGAGGAGGCGTCCTGCACCTGGTAGCTGGGCAGCGCGCTGGGCTGCGGACCCTTGGGCGGCGGGGTGCCGGGTTTGCCACAGCCGGCCGCCAGCGCGGTGAGCAGCAGGGCGGCGGCGAGCACGCGGTGGCGCGCCCACGCGGTGGGCGTCCTCTTACGGGTCACGGCGCCGCCTCAGTGCTTCAGGATCTTGGACAGGAAGTCCCGGGCGCGCTCGCTCTCGGGGGCGCTGAAGAACTCCTCCGGGGCGCGGTCCTCGACGATCCGGCCGTCGGCCATGAACACCACCCGGTTCGCGGAGGCCCGGGCGAAGCCCATCTCGTGCGTGACCACCACCATCGTCATGCCCTCGCTGGCGAGTTGACGCATGACGTCCAACACCTCGTTGATCATCTCGGGGTCGAGCGCCGAGGTCGGCTCGTCGAACAGCAGCGCCTTGGGGTCCATCGCCAGCGCGCGGGCGATCGCCACGCGTTGCTGCTGGCCGCCGGACAGCTGGGCCGGGTACTTGTCGGCGTGCGCCGCGAGGCCGACCCGCTCCAGCAGTGAGCGGGACTTGGCGTCCGCCTCGGTCTTGGGGCGGCCGCGGACCTTGATCTGGGCGAGCGAGACGTTCTGCAGCACGGTCTTGTGCGCGAACAGGTTGAAGGACTGGAACACCATGCCGACCTCGGCGCGTAGCTTGGCCAGACCCTTGCCCTCCTCGGGCAGCGGCTGGCCGTCGATCAGGATGGTGCCGCGCTCGATCGGCTCCAGCCGGTTGATCGCCCGACAGAGCGTGGACTTGCCGGAGCCGGACGGGCCGATCACCACGACGACCTCGCCGCGGCCGACCGTCAACTCGATGTCCTGCAGCACGTGCAGGTCCCCGAAGTACTTGTTGACCTCGCGCATCTCGATCAACGGGGTGAAGGTCGAGGCTCCGGTCGGGGCCGGCCCGGGGGCGGTGGTCACCGGCCGCGCCGCCCCTTCATCAGCCAGCCCAGCACAGCGCCGGCGACCAACGTGGCCAGCAGCGCGATCCAGAGCGGCGCTGTGACGGTGAACACCCAGAACTGGATCTCGACCTTGTCGAGGTTGGCGAACAGGAACCACACCGAGAGGATCACGATGACGCCGATCCCGATGTACCGCGTGGGGATCCCGCCGATCTCACTGCGCTGGGAGCGGGACGAGCCGTCTGAAATCTTGGTCACCGGAGCAGTCTGCTGGCCTGGACGGTGATTTGCCCGGTTACGCGCCCATACGGGTCTGGGAGTAACCCGCACGGGGCAATCCGACCCCGTGCGGGTTTACCGATCTCCTGGGGCGTCGACTCCTCCGGCCGCTACCGCTCGTCCCGCCAGGAGCGCCAGAGCGCCGCGTACGGGCCGTCGGCCGCGACCAGTTCCGGGTGGCTGCCGTACTCGCTGATCCGACCGCCCTCGACCACCGCGATCACGTCCGCGTCGTGCGCGGTGTGCAGCCGGTGGGCGATGGCGATGACCGTCCGCCCCTCCAGTACCCGGGAGAGCGAACGCTCCAGGTGCCGGGCGGCACGCGGGTCCAGCAGCGAGGTGGCCTCGTCCAGCACCAGGGTGTGCGGATCAGCCAACACCAGCCGGGCCAGGGCCAGTTGCTGGGCCTGCGGCGGGGTCAGCGAGGTGCCTCCGGAGCCGACCTCGGTGTCCAGCCCCTCCGGCAGGGCGTCCACCCAGGCTCCGGCGTCCACCGCGTCCAGCGCGGCCCGCAGTTCGGTGTCGTCCGCCTCGGGCGCGGCCAGCCGCAGGTTGTCCCGCAGGGTGCCGACGAACACGTGGTGCTCCTGGTTGACCAACGCGACCTCGGCACGCACCCGCTCGGCCGGCATCCGGGACAGCGCCGCCCCGCCCAGGGTGACGCTGCCCCGGCCGGGCGCGTAGATCCCGGCCAGCAACCGCCCGAGGGTGGACTTGCCCGCCCCGGACGGACCGACCAGCGCGACCCGGCTGCCCGGGGCGACGTCCAGGCTGATCCCGTGCAGAACGTCGGCGCCCTCGCGGTAGCCGAAGCGGACGTCCCGGGCCTCGACCCGCTGGCCGTCCGGCTGGACGGAAGCGTCCCCCTCGTGCTCCGGCACCTCGTACACGCCGACCAGCCGGGCCAGCGAGGCCTGCCCGATCTGCAGCTCGTCGTACCAGCGCAGGATCAGGTCCACCGGGCCGGTGAGCATCTGCGCGTACAGCACGCCGGTGGTCAACTGGCCGACGGTGAGCCAGCCCTTGAGGGTGAACAACCCGCCGACCACCAAGGTGGCCAGCACCGCCGAGGTGTAGACCGCGTCGATGGTCGGGAACCAGACCGAGCGCAGCCACAGGGTGTACCGCTCCCAGGCCAGCCACTCCCGCAGCTTTCGGTCGGTCAGCCGGACCCGTTGCTCGCCCAGCCGCAGCGCCTCGACCGTCCGCCCGGCGTCCACCGTCTCGGCCAGCACGTTGCTGACCGCGGCGTACCCGGCCGACTCGTTGCGGTAGGACTGCGGCGCACGCCGGAAGTACCAGCGGGAGCTGACCAGCAGCAGCGGCAGTCCGACCAGCGAGGTCAGGGCGAGCAACGGCGAGGTGACCAGCAGGGCGCCGAGCACCAACAGCAACGACACGACGGCGACGGCGAGTTCGGGCACCGCCTCGCGCACCGACTTGTCCAGCCGGTCGATGTCGGTGGTGCCCCGGGAGACCAGGTCCCCGGTGCCGGCCCGCTCCAGCATGCCGGTGGGCAGCGCGACCGAGCAGACCAGGAAGTCCTCCCGCAGGTCGGCCAGCACCCGTTCGCCGAGGACGGCGCCGCGCATCCGCGACCAGCCGGTGAACGCGGACTGCACCACCAGCGCCAGCAGGTACCAGCCGACCGCCACCGCGATGGTGGCCCCGGCCGTGCCGGTGGCCAGCGACTCGACCAGGCTGCCGAGCACCCAGGGTCCGACCAGTCCGGCCAGGGTGGCCACCGAGTGCAGCGCCACCACCCCGGCGAACCCGCCCCGGTGCCGCTCCGCGAGCAGCCGCAGGTACCCGCGCACGGCGGCCGGTGAGCCGACCGGCAGGGTGGTGGCCGGCCCCTGCTCCTGATGGACGGGGGGCTTCATGACGTACTCCTCATGTCCTGCGGTACCGGACAGTTGACGCGGGCGGCCACACCGATTCCGTGACTCGCCCGCTCGTCTCCGGGCGCTTCCGGTCCGGTGCCGACGTTCTTCGCTCCGGCACTCCCTCCTTCGTCTATCGCTTGTCGCTCCTCGCCCTCGGCACCGGCGCGCCCTTCGACTCGGGGCGGGACCGGGGCGCTCTCCTCGTCCCGGGTGACCACGGCCCGGTACGCCGGCTCGGTGCGCATCAGCTCGCGGTGCCGCCCGGCCGCGACCGCCCGGCCGCCTTGCAACAGCACCACCCGGTCCGCCTGGTCGAGCAGCAGCGGGCTGGTCGCGAACACCACGGTGGTGCGCCCCGCCCGGGTGTCCCGTAGCCCGGTGGCGACCCGGGACTCGGTGTGGGCGTCCACCGCGCTGGTCGGCTCGTCCAGCACCAGGACCGGCGGGTCCGCCAGCAGCGCGCGAGCCAGGGCCAGCCGCTGGCGCTGGCCGCCGGAGAGCGAGCGCCCGCGCTCGGTGACGCGGGCGAGCATCGCGTCGCCCCCGCAGTCCGGCGAGCCGTCCGCCAGTGCCTCCAGCACGTCCTCGCAGCGGGCCGCGGCCAGCGCCTCGGCCGCCGGGACCCGGCCCGAGGACGGGATGTCCAACAGCTCGGCGAGGGTGCCGGAGAGCAGCACCGGCTCCTTGTCGTGGACCAGCACCGCCGCCCGGGCCTCGGCCAGCGGCACCGCGTCCAGCTCCGTGCCGCCGAGCCGGACGCGTGGCAGCGGCTCCTCGCCCTCGGCCAGCGGGACGTGCCCGCCGAGCCGCTCGGCGAGCGCCCCGGCGAAGTCCGGGTCCCCGCAGACCACCGCGGTCAGCTCGCCGGCCCGGGCGGTCAACCCGGTCGCCGGGTCGTGCAGGTCGGACTTGCCGGGCCGGGTCAGCGCGGCCTCGGCCGCTCCACTGGTCCGGCTGAGCGAGAGCACCCGCACGGCCCGCCCGGCGGAGACCCGGGCGACGCTCCAGGCGTGCGCCGCCTCGCCGAGGATCCGCAGCGGCGCGGCCAGGAAGGCGGTCGCGCCGTACACCGCGATCAGGGTGCCGACGGCGAGCTCGCCGTCGGCCGCCAACCGGGCGCCGTACCAGGTCACCCCGACCACGAACAGGCCTGGCAGCAGGACCTGTTGGGCCTGCATCAGCGACCAGACCCGGGCCGAGCGCACCGCGGCCGCCCGGACCTTCTGGGAGGCCGCCCGGTACCGCTCCAGGAACAGCTCCTCACCGCCGATGCCGCGCAGCACCCGCAGCCCGGCCACCGTGTCGGCGGCCAGCTCGGTGGCCTTTCCGCCGAGCGCGCGCTGCTTCTCGTAGCGCCGCTCGAACGGCCCGATCAGCGGCCAGACCGAGGCGGCCAGCACCGGGACGCCGAGCAGCACCCCGATCCCGAGCACCGGTTCGACCACCAGGACCACCGAGCTGACGGCCAGCCAGACGATGACCGCGGCCCGGACCCGGGCGACCAGCTCGACGTACCAGCCGATCCGCTCGACGTCCCCGCTGCCGACCGCGACCACCTCGCCGGTGGCGATCCGCCGGGACAGCCCGGCCCCCAGGTGGGAGGCCTGCCCGGCGACCAACTGCCTTACGTGGCAGGCGGCGTGGATCCAGTTCCAGACCGCCTGCCGGTGCAGCAGCACGGTGCCGAGCGAGGCGGTCGCGGCCAGCAGCAGCGCGAGCGCGCCAGCCTGCCAGATCCCGGCGGCATCGCCGTCGACGGCGGCCTGCACGCCGTGCCCGAGCGGTATCGGCAGCGCGGCCTGGGCGCCCATCTCCACCAGTGCCCAGCAGGTGGCTCGCACCTGCCCGCGCCGCTGGGCGCGTTGCAGCCAGCGCAGGAATGCCAGGGGTGAGGACAGGTCGGGACTGCCGGGGTCGGCCAACGGCAGGGGGGTGAGCGGCATGACACTCCGATACGGAAGGTGCGGAGGTACGGGGGTGCGAGGGTGCGAGGGTGCGAGGGTGCGAGCACGCAAAGGGCCGCGAGGGCCCACGGGCACGGACACGACGGGGACGGGCGAAGGACGCGCGGCGCAGCGGCGCAGCGGCGCCCATACGTCCGGAGGGAGGGCCCGGACGGACGAGGATTGGACACGAAGGGCCCGGATTTCAGGAGGTCATGCCAGCGAGCCTGCCAAGCCCGATGTGATCCACGCAACAGGTTTTTCGCCGCCCCGGCCCCGGTGCCCCACCCGGACGGCCGCGGGCCGCCGCCGACGGCCCGAGGAGTACGCCACGCCGTCGTAAAGCTTCGCCAAAGATTCGCCCGGACGGCGGGAACAATCGTCCCGGGGCACCAGTTGCCCCCACTGGAACCAGCGGACGACCAGGAGGGCATCCCTTCCCGTGAGCAACATCCCCAGCGTCACCCTGAACGACGGCGCTACCATCCCGCAGCTCGGCTTCGGCGTGTGGCAGGTCCCGGACGGCGAGGCCACCGCCGCCGTCCGCACCGCGATCGAGGCGGGCTACCGCTCCATCGACACCGCGGCGATCTACGAGAACGAGGCCGGCACCGGCGCTGCGATCGCCGGGGCCCTGGCGGGCGGCGTCGCCCGCGAGGACCTCTACATCACCACCAAGCTGTGGAACTCGGGCACCCGTGACTGGTCCGGCGAGCAGGGCCGGGACGCGGTGCTGCGCGAGTTCGACGCCTCGCTGGCCAAGCTCGGCCTCGACTACCTCGACCTGTACCTGATCCACTGGCCGCGCCCGATGCACGGCAGCTACCTGAACGTCTGGAAGGCCCTGGAACAGCTGAAGGCGGACGGCCGGGTCAAGTCGATCGGCGTCTCCAACTTCGGCACCGAGCAGCTGACCCGGGTGCTGGACGAGGCCTCGATCGTCCCGGTGCTGAACCAGGTCGAGCTGCACCCGTACTTCCCGCAGGAGGAGCTGCGCGCCTTCCACGCCCAGCACGGCATCGCCACCGAGGCGTGGAGCCCGCTGGGCCAGGGCGGTGAGCTGCTGGCCGAGCCGGCGCTGGTGAAGATCGCCGAGAAGCACGGCCGCACGGTCGCTCAGGTGGTGTTGCGCTGGCACCTGCAGAGCGGCGTGATCGCCATCCCGAAGTCGGTCACTCCGTCCCGCATCCGGGAGAACCTGGACGTCACCGGCTTCGAGCTGGACACCGAGGACCTCACGGCGATCGCCGCCGTGGCCACCGGCAAGCGGATCGGCCCGGACCCGCAGGGGTTCGACTGGAACTGACACCTGACCCGGGGGCGCCGGCACCCACGGCGCCGCGCCCCCGCCAGGGCGAACACTGGCTGGCAGCCAGTCATGTCGAAGTGTCGCCCGCCCCGGCCGGGGACGGGCGGCACTTCGGCGTGCCGCGATTTCACCACGCGAAAAGCTACGGATCTTCGGTGCGTTGGCGAATCGTTTTGGCTGGAGTTACAGAGGCTTTGCCTAGAGCCGGGCGGCCTTGGCGATGAGCGTGAGCGCGGCCTCGTGCTCCTCCTCCGCCAGCGGCGCGAGCAGCAGCCGCTGCACCTCGGCCACCCCGGCGGCCGAGCGGTGCAGCAGGTCCTGGCCCGCCGGTGAGAGCGAGAGCAGGTTGCGGCGACCGTCCGAAGGGTCGCGCCGGCGCTGCACCAGACCGCGGCGCACCAGTCGGCTGACCATCTCGGCCATCGTGGCCTTGTCCAGCGAGGCCAGCTCGCCGACCGTGCGCTGGTCCGCGCCCGGCTCCAGCTCCAGCGCGTCCAGCACGGCGTACTGCGGGGCCGTCAGCTCAGCGCCGACGTGCTCCGACCAGAGCTTGGTGTGCACCTGCTGGCCGACCCTGATCAGATAGCCGATCGCCCGCTGGGCGTCCAGTATCGGCCGCGCGTCCGTGAAGACGGCGACCGCGGCGGGCTCCAGCCTGGCTATCTTGGCCATCACCCGGACGATCTCGATCTGCTCGTCCGGAGTGAGCGGCTCGAACAGCACCCGCTGCACGCGGACCACACCACCGGTGGCCTCGCGCACCGCCTGGGCGCCGCTCTGCGAGAGCGCGAGCAGCTTGCGCCGGCCGTCGGCCGGGTCGCGCCTTCGCAGCACGAGGCCGCGGCGGACCAGCCGCGCGACCATCTCCGCCATCGTGGCCTTGTCGAGCGAGGCACGCTCACCCACCGTGCGCTGGTCCGCGCCCGGTTCCAGGGCGAGCACCAGCAGGACCGCGAACTGCGGAGCCGTGAGATCGGCTCCGACGTGCTCGGACCACAGCCGGGTGTGGACCTGCTGCGCAACGCGAATGAGGTGTCCGGGCGACTGCTGCAGTCGCGCCGACACGCGGGTTGTCGGGATCTCCCCCAGCACCATGTATCCGTCCCGATGTCACACCCGGTGTGTGTGGGACACCCGGGTGGGGCAGTAACGGCGAGTGGGCGTCCAGCTATGAGGGAGGGCGCGCCAGCCGTGCAGCCGGTGGCTGCTGGCGGACACTATACAAACGGCGGGCCCTCGCTGGCAGGCAGGGGCGGATAGTAGACGCAGGTTCGGCAACATTGGCATATTTACGCGCTGCCACGCCCTTGCAGTAACCCGTTCTCAGCAGAAAGCCGACCGGTCGGTCCTTACCGACCGTCACCTGCGTCTCTCCACCCTGGCCGCCTCCCCTACCCGCCGGTAGGGTGTGGGCACCCTCTCCGGGGGCACTCCCCCGGAGGCACCCCCGAGAGAGACGAGAGCGAGCATGACCGAGCAGAGCACCGCCCCCCGGGTCGCCGTCGTCACCGGCGCCGCCCGCGGCCTGGGCGCCGCCACCGCCGTCCGGCTGGCCGCCGACGGCTACGCGGTCGCCGTGCTGGACCTGGACGAGACGGCCGGCAAGGACACCGTCGACCGGATCACCGCCGCGGGCGGCCGGGCACTGGCCGTCGGCGCCGACGTCTCGGACGCCGAGCAGGTCCAGGCCGCCGTCGACCGCGTGGTCGCCGAGCTCGGCGCGCCGGTCGTGCTGGTCAACAACGCCGGCGTGCTCCGCGACAACCTCCTCTTCAAGATGTCCGAGTCCGACTGGGACACGGTCATGAACGTCCACCTGCGCGGCGCCTTCCTGATGACCCGCGCGGTGCAGAAGCACATGGTCGACGCCGGCTTCGGCCGCATCGTCAACCTGTCCTCCTCGTCGGCCCAGGGCAACCGCGGCCAGGCCAACTACTCCGCCGCCAAGGCCGGCCTGCAGGGCTTCACCAAGACTTTGGCCATCGAGCTGGGCAAGTTCGGCATCACCGCCAACGCGGTCGCCCCCGGCTTCATCGCCACGGACATGACAGCGGCCACCGCGGCCCGGGTCGGCATGGACTTCGAAGACTTCAAGCGGGCTGCGGCCTCTCAGATCCCGGTCCAGCGGGTCGGTGAGCCCGAGGACGTCGCCCACACCATCTCGTTCCTCGCCAGCGAAGGCGCAGGCTTCGTCTCCGGACAGGTGATCTACGTGGCGGGCGGCCCCCTCGACTGAGCACCGGACCTACACAGGGTGACCACGGGGCGGGAGGCCGGTCGGACCGGCGTCCCGCCCCGTCTTCTTTACCGGGGCTTTTGCAGAATCATTCGAAGACCACACTGGCATTCGACTCCGGAATACGGGAAATCACTCCCCGGGCCACCACGGGACGAATCAATTGTCGATTTCCCGGGAAAATGACAATTCCCTCCGGAATGGCCCCGGCTGGATGGGTAAGGTCACCCCCGTGCAATCCAGAAGTACCCCCGCCCGCATTCCGCGACAGGAGCCGGAACGCCGCACCGCCGACCACCGGGACCTCCGGAGTCCCGCCCGCACCCCCGCCATCCCTCACGGCGGCGAGGTCGGCTGGCCCCCGATGAGCCGCCGCCGGGCCGCCCTGCTCGCCGCCACCTGCGGCGTCTACCTGCTGGTGCTGGCCGGCGTGCTGCTCAACACCGCCCTGGTCGACCTCGACTGGTCGGTCCGCCTGCTCCGCCCCTACGACCGGTGGCCCAGCCTGGAGCCGCTGCTCGCCACCTGGGTGGTCGCCGGGCAGCGCGGGCCCAGCGCGATCGCCGCCTTCGTCTGGCTCACCTGGCGCGCCCACCGCCTCGGCCGGCTGCGCCCGCTGCTGGTCATGGGCATCGCGTTGCTGCTGCTCAACATCACGGTCGGCGCGGTCAAGATCGTCACCGGCCGGCTCGGGCCGCACTACGCCCAGTACGTCGGCTCACCCGAGTTGTTCTCCGGCGGCACCATCTTCCCCTCCGGCCACACCGCCAACGCCGTGGTCACCTGGGGCGTGCTCGCCTACCTCGCGGTCCGCTGGCGGCGCACCGGCGCGGTGATCGCCGCCGCCACCGCCTGCTCGATCGGCCTGACCACGGTCTACCTGGGCACCCACTGGGTCACCGACGTCCTGGCCGGCTGGGCCGCCGGACTGCTGGTACTGCTCTCGCTGCCGCTGCTGGAACCGCTGGTCGCCGGCGCCGAGCAGCGCCTGCACCGCCGGTTCGCACGCTGAGCCCGGCCCGCGCGCCCTGCCGGACGGCAGCACTACCCCTCCCAGCTCCGCTCGACCACACCGTCCCGCACCAAGAGGTTGAGCCGCCCCTGCCGGTACTCCATGGTGATCAACTGCTCCGGCTCCAGTACCCGGACCGAGACCCAGCCGTGCCGCCGGGCCAGCTCCCGGGCCCGCTCGATACGCAGCCCCGCGTACCCCTCGGCGTCCTCCCCCATCGCACCCGCCCCCGCAGTGTCCGACCCCGTCATCGCGCCTCCCCCGGCTCGCCCCCTCGGACGTACGCTGGAATCGTAGCCCCCACCCGCGCGGCCCGGAGGTGATCGGCCATGCGTACCACTACCACCCCGCGACGGTGGCGCAGCGGCACCGAGCCGGCCACCGCCCGCAGCGACCTCAAGCTCCGGTACCTGCTCTCGCTCACCTTCACCCCGCTGTTCGCGCTGGCCACCGTGGGCTTTGCCGTCTGGGCGGCGGCTTCCCCCGTCGACGGCGCTCCCAGCCGGGGCACCCTCACCGGCTTCGCCGTAGCCCTCGGCCTGCTCACCCTGTTCGCCGCCGTCGATCTCATGGTGGTCATCCGGCGCCGCCGGACCGAGCTCTGACGCGGTGTCTCCCACGGAGTGGGAAGTCTGCCCGGCCGACTTCCCACTCCCCGGCTCCGGGGCCGGCCGTCAGCGGTTGCCGACCGCCTGCTTCACCAGCGTCCGTCCGAAGTCCCACACCAGGCCGTTGCCCCGGTGGGCCTCGTCCATGATCTCGGTGAACGCATCGACGAACCGGTCCACATCCTGATCGGTGATGATCAGCGGCGGAATCAGCTTGATCACTTCCAGGTGGTCGCCGGACACCTGGGTCAGAATCCGGTGCCGCTGCAGCAGCGGCACGACCACCATCTGCGCGAACAGCCCCTTGCGCGCCACCTGCAGCGCCGTCCAACCGGTGCGCAGCTTCAGCGACTTGGGCCGGCCGAACTCGATGCCGATCATCAGCCCGCGGCCGCGTACCTCGGCGAGCAGCTCGTACCTGTCGACCAGCGCGGCCAGCCGCTCACGGAACCGGTCGCCGACCCGTCGGGCGTTCTCCACCACCTTCTCGTCGCGCATCACCTCCAGGGTCGCCAGCCCCGCCGCCATGGCCTGGGCGTTCGACCCGAAGCTGGCCGAGTGCACCAGGACCCGGTCCATCGAGGAGTACACCTTCTCGAAGATCCAGCTCTTGCCGAGCGTCGCCCCGACCGGCACATATCCGCCGGAGAGCGCCTTGGCCGCGCAGACCAGGTCGGGCAGCACGCCCTCCTCGCTCTGGTAGGCGAAGAACTCGCCGGTGCGGCCGATCCCGGTCTGCACCTCGTCGCAGATCAGCAGCGCCCTGTGCTCGTGCAGCAGCGCCTGGGCCGCGCGCAGCCAGCCGGGCGGCGGCGCCTGGACGCCCTTGCCCTGGATCGGTTCGACGATCAGCGCCGCGACGTCGCCCCGCTTCAGTTCCTTGGCCAGCGCGCCGATGTCGCCGAGCGGGATGGCGGTGTCCGGCAGCAGCGGGTCGAAGCCCTTGCGGAAGCCGCTCTCCCCGTTGACAGAGAGCGAGCCGGTGGTCAGCCCGTGGAAGGCGTGGTCGGCGTAGAGGACCCGCTTGCGCCCGGTGGCGTACCGGGCGAACTTGAGCGCGGTCTCCACCGCCTCGGTGCCGCTGTTGCCGAAGAACACCCGGTCCAGCCCGGGCGCGTACGACAGCAGCCGCTCGGCCAGCAGCCCGGGCAGCGGCGAGCAGTCGAAGCGGACCAGGTCCGGCAGGTCCAGGTCCATCACCTGCTGGATCGCCGAGCGCACCACCGGGTGGTGGCGGCCGAGCGCGAAGATGCCGAAGCCGGCCAGCATGTCGAGGTACTCGTTGCCCTCGGCGTCGTAGAAGTACTGGCCCCTGGCGCGGTCGTAGTACTTGTCGAAGCCAATGGTGTGGAGCATCCGCGGCAGCTGCGGGTTGAGGTAGCGGCTGTGCAACTCGTACCGCTCGGCGCCTCGTTCGGCGATGAGGGCGGCGAGGTCGAAGGCGGGGCGGTCTGGGTCAGCCGGCATGGCGCGGGTTCGCTCCTCGGGTCGGTAGCAGGTTCTTGGCGAAGACCGCGGTCTGGGCGGCGACCCCGGTCCCGGTCAGACCGGTCTCCTCCAGGATCTCCCCGCGCGCGGCGTGGCCGAGGAACTCCTGCGGCAGGCCGAGGACCCGCACCGGGACGTCCACGTCGGCGTCGCGCAGCGCCTGGGAGACGGCCGAACCGACGCCTCCGGTACGGCCGTTGTCCTCGACGGTGACCACCAGCCGGTGGGCGGCCGCGAGTTCGGGCAGCGCCGGGTCGACCGGCTTGACCCAGCGCGGGTCGACCACGGTCGCGGTGAAACCCTCGGCGAGCAGCAGCCGGGCGGCGTCCAGGCAGGCGGAGGCGGTGGTGCCGACCGCGATCAGCAGGATCTCCGGCTCCGCGCCGGTGCGCAGCAGCACGTCCGTCCCGCCGATCCGTTCGATCGCCGCGACGGCGGGCCCGACGTTCCCCTTGGGGAAGCGGACCACGGTGGGCGCGTCCTCGACCTCGACGGCCTCGCGCAGCTGGGCGCGCAGCTGGTCGGCGTCGCGCGGGGCGGCCAGCCGCAGGCCGGGGACGACCTGGAGGATCGACATGTCCCACATGCCGTTGTGCGAGGCGCCGTCCGGCCCGGTCACCCCGGAGCGGTCGAGCACGAAGGTGACGCCCAGCTTGTGCAGGGCGACGTCCATCAGCACCTGGTCGAAGGCCCGGTTGAGGAAGGTCGCGTACACCGCGACCACCGGGTGCAGCCCGCCGATGGCCAGGCCGGCCGCGCTGGTGACGGCGTGCTGCTCGGCGATACCGACGTCGAAGGTCCGGTCCGGGTACGCCTTGGCGAACGGCCCCAGCCCGACCGGCTGGAGCATCGCGGCGGTGATCGCCACCAGGTCGGGCCGCCCGGCGCCGAGCTCGACCAGCTCCTCGCCGAACACGGAGGTCCAGGAGACCCCGGCGCTGGGCGAGATCGGCAGGCAGGTGTACGGGTCGATCGGGTTGACGGCGTGGAATCGGTCGGCCTCGTCCTGCTCGGCGGGCAGGTAGCCGCGCCCCTTGACGGTCAGGCAGTGCACGATGACCGGGCCGCCGAAGTTCCTGGCCTGGCGCAGCGCCTGTTCGACCGCGCCCAGGTCGTGGCCGTCGATCGGTCCGAGGTACTTGAGCCCGAGGTCCTCGAACATGCCCTGTGGAGCGAAGGCGTCCTTGAACCCCTTCTTGGCGCCGTGCAGCGCGTCGAAGATCGGCTGACCGACCAGCGGGGTGCGCTGCAGCGCCTCCTTGCCGAGGGCGAGGAAGCGTTCGTAGCCCTGGGTGGTGCGCAGGGTGGCCAGATGGTTGGCCAGGCCGCCGATGGTCTTGGCGTAGGAGCGCTCGTTGTCGTTGACGACGATGACCAGCGGCCGGTCGCGGGCCTCGGCGATGTTGTTGAGCGCCTCCCAGGCGAGCCCGCCGGTGAGCGCGCCGTCGCCGATCACCGCGACAGTGTGCCGGTCGTGCTGGCCGAGCAGCCTGGCGGCCTTGGCGAGTCCGTCGGCGTAGGAGAGCGCGGTGGAGGCGTGCGAGTTCTCGACCAGGTCGTGTTCGGACTCGGCGCGCGAGGGGTAGCCGGACAGCCCGCCCTTCGTCCGCAGTTTCGAGAAGTCCTGGCGGCCGGTGAGCAGCTTGTGGACGTAGCTCTGGTGCCCGGTGTCGAAAACGATCCGGTCGTACGGCGAGTCGAAGACCCGGTGCAGCGCGATGGTCAGCTCCACCACGCCGAGATTGGGCCCGAGGTGGCCGCCGGTGCGGGTGACGGCGTCGATCAGGAAGTCGCGGATCTCCTCGGCGAGCAGCGGGAGTTCCGACGCGGGGAACTTGCGCAGCTCGGCCGGGGATGTGACGCGGGAGAGCAGTGACATGGGTACACCTCACGACTCGAAGTGGTGCGGTGGTGCCTCCGCCCCGAGGGGCGGGGCCGGCCCGGGCACCGTGGCCCGGGCCGGACGGGAGCTCGACCGGACTCAGTGCCCGCGGTTGGCGCTGACGGTCTCAGTGATGGCGCGCAGCGACTGCTGGAGCGAGCTTATGGTCGCGAGGACGGCGGTCGGCTCGTAGCCGCAGTGGGCCATGCAGTTCTCGCAGCGCGGGTCCTTGCCGCGGCCGTACTTGCTCCAGTCGGTCTTCTCGACCAGTTCGCGGTACGTCGGCACGTAGCCGTCGGCCATCAGGTAGCAGGGCCGCTGCCAGCCGAACAGCGAGTAGTTGGGGATGCCCCAGGGGGTGCACTCGAAGTCGGCCTTGCCCTCCAGGAAGTCCAGGAAGAGCGGGCTGTGGTTGAGGCGCCAGCGCTTGCGGTTGCCGCCGGCGAAGGCCTTGCGGAAGAGCTCCCGGGTCTGCTCGACGCCGAGGAAGTGCTCCTGGTCGGGTGCCTTCTCGTAGGCGTAGGCCGGGGAGATCATCATCTCGTCCACCTTCAACTCGTCGTTGAGGTAGTCGAGGACGTCGATGACGGTCTGCGGGGTGTCGGTGTTGAAGAAGGTGCTGTTGGTGGTGACCCGGAACCCGCGCCGCTTGGCCTCCTTGATCGCGGCCACCGCCTCGTCGAAGGTGCCCTCCTTGGCCACCGACTCGTCGTGCCGCTCGCGAAGGCCGTCGATGTGCACCGCGAAGGTGAAGTACGGCGAGGGCTTGAACTTGTCGATCTTCTTGCGCAGCAGCAGCGCGTTGGTGCAGAGGAAGACGTATTTGCGGTGCCCGACCAGTTGCCGGACGATCTCGTCGATCTGCGGGTGCATCAGCGGCTCGCCGCCGGCGATCGAGACCATCGGGGCACCCGACTCCAGGACCGCGCCGACCGCCTGTGCGACGGGCATCCGCTGCTTGAGCACGCCGGCCGGGTGCTGGATCTTGCCGCAGCCCTCACAGGCCAGGTTGCACGCGAAGAGCGGTTCCAGCTCGACGATCAGCGGGAACTTGTCCCGTCGCTTGAGCAGCTTCTGCTGCATCAGGTAGGTGCCGACCCGCACGGTCTGGCGCAACGGCATGGCCATGGCTAGCTCGCCTCCTGGGGGAGCGTCGAGGATGTGGGGTGGTTCAGGTCTGCGGAGCCGGTCCCGGGCTCCTGTCGGTACCAGTCGACCAGCGCGGGTACCGTCGCCCGCAGGGTCCGCCAGGCGCGCACCCCGGCCGGGAGGGTGCCGGGCCGCAGCAGCTCGCGTTCGGGGGTGTCCACCACCACCCGCAGGACGGCGACGGGCAACACCGGGCGCACCTCCCGCAGCGCGGCCAGGACGGCGGCGGCCTCCATGTCGACGGCGAGCGCGCCCTGCAGGTGCAGGGCGCGCCGCTCGATGCCGCGCACCACGTGGTCGGCGGTGTGGTGCACCCCGGTGTGGACGGTCAGGCCGTACTCCTTGAGCGCCCGGGCCAGCTCCGGCCCGGAGTCGACCGGGTACAGGTGGCCCTCGGCGTCGCGCACGCCGTCCGCGGCGACCACGTCGCCCGGCGCCACGCCCGGGCCGACGGCGGCGCCGAAGCCGGCCACCACGACCGCGCCGTAGCCGCCCGGGGCGGAGTTGAGTAGCCGTCGGACAGCCAGCCCGGCCCGCCGCCGACCGACCCCGGTGCGCACCAGCACCGGCGGCCCGCCGGCGGCGCCGCGCCAGTCACCGCCGCGCAGCGCCCACACCTCGGGGCCCAGCGCGCAGAGCACCAGCAGGGGGGCGGTGGTCACCGCGCCGCCCCGATCGCCGGGGTACCGCTCGGCTTCGCCCGGCCCGGGGCGCCGTTGAGGTAGCGGCCGAGCGCGGTGACCGGGAAGACCAGCCGGTACAGGTGGTAGTTGATGGAGAAGTCCCACGGGAAGCCGGTCCCGGTGAACTGCGGCTCGTCCCAGGTGCCTTCGGGCAGCTGGGTGCGCACCAGCCAGTCCACGCCGTGTTCCACCGCCGGGTTGGCCCGGCCGTCCGGGCCCTCGCCGGCCGCGAGCAGCGCCATCAGCGCCCAGGCGGTCTGCGAGGCGGTGGAGTCGCCCCGCCCGGCCCAGCGCGCCGGGTCGTCGTAGGAGCGCATGTCCTCGCCCCAGCCGCCGTCGGCGTTCTGCCGGTCCTCCAGCCAGCGCACCGCCCGGCGGATCGCCGGGTGCTCGTCCGGGACGCCGGCCGCCACCAGGGCGGGCAGCACCGAGCCGGTGCCGTAGATGTAGTTGGTGCCCCAACGGCCGAACCAGGAGCCGTCCGCCTCCTGGTTGCGCAGCAGCCACTCGATGCCCCGCCGGGTCCGCGGGTCCCGGGCCCGGCCGGTCTCGGCGAGCATCTCCACCACGTGGGCGGTGACGTCGGCGGACGGCGGGTCGACCACCTCGCCGAAGTCGCAGAACGGCAGCTTGTTGGGCAGCACGCTGGTGTTGTCGACGTCGAAGGCGCCCCAAGCGCCGTTCTTGGACTGCATGCCGAGGTTCCAGAGCACGCCCCGGTCCATCGCCGCGTCGACCTTGGCCGGGTCGGGGTGGGCGACCCGGCGCAGCGCGAGCACCACCTCGGCGGTGTCGTCGATGTCGGGGTAGGTGTCGTTCTCGAACTCGAAGGCCCAGCCACCGGCCGGCAGCCCGGGCCGTTGGACGGACCAGTCGCCGCGCTTGCGGATCTCCTCGCCGAGCATCCAGTCGACGGCGGAGACCAGCGCCGGGTGGTCGGCCGGCACCCCGGCGTCGACCAGCGCGATGGTGGCCAGGCAGGTGTCCCAGACCGGGGACTGGCAGGCCTCCATCCAGCGCATGCCGTCCTCGGTGTGCACGGTGAAGCGGTCGAAGGAGGAGAGCCCCGCCTTCACCACCGGGTGCTCCAGCTCGTAGCCCTCCAGGTGCAGGGCGATCAGCGAGTAGACGGCCGGGGGCTGGATGCCGCCCCAGCAGCCGTCGGCCTCCTGCCGCTCGACGATCCAGCGGCAGGCCTGGGAGACGGCGAGTCGGCGTAGCGGCCGGAAGGCTCGGCGGTGGTAGGCGTGCAGCGCCTTGTCGAGGCGCTCGAACATGCCGTCCCAGCTGGTGGCGGGGGCGAGCGGCCGGTCGGGGTACGGGTGGTCCGGGTCGGTGTGCAGCTCGGTGAGCGCGAAGGGGGCCGGACGGACCGGGCGGTGGGCCGAGACGACGGTCAGCGGGACGATGGTCTGGCGGGCCCAGCAGCCGAAGGCGTAGATGTTCAGCGGCAGCCACTTGGGCAGGAAGATGATCTCGGGCGGCATCTCCGGCAGCCGCTCCCAGGGCCACCAGCCGAAGAGCGCGAGCCAGATCCGGGTGAACACCCGGGCGGCCGCGATGCCCCCGGCGGAGCGGACGTAGCGGGCAGCGGCCAGCATGTGCGGGGCGTCCGGGTCGTCACCGGCGAGCTTGAGGGCGACGTACGCCTCGACGGTGGTGGACAGCTCGGGCGGCCCGCCGTGGAAGGTGGCCCAGGTGCCGTCCTCCCGCTGCTGTGAGCGGATCCACTCGGCGGTGGCCCGGGTCTGCTCCTCGGTCCTGATGCCCAGGAACTGGCGGAGCAGTAAGTCCTCGGCGTCCATGGTGACGTTGGTCTCCAGGTCGCCTTTCCACCAGCCCTCGGAGGACTGCAGCGAGAGCAGGTGGGTGGTGGCGCGCGCCAGGGCCTCGTGCGCGTCGGCGGGCCGGAGTTCCGCCTCACCGGCCGGCCGGAGCTGGTCGGTGTCCTCGGGCTGCCACCGCCCCGTGCCCAGCAGGGTCGGGGGGCGGTCGCCCACCGCGACCGGCTCGGAATCGTACTCAGGGTCGAGCCGGCCGTCCGCGGTTGCTGTCAACGTAACGTCACCTCTCTCGTACCACCACGAATTCGGCGAGTGCGACGAAGTGCTCGCGCACCCCGTCGGACATGGGCACCTCGTCCAGGGCGGCGAGGGCAGTCGTGTGCTGGCGGCGGGCCTCCTCCTGGGTCCAGGCCCGACCGCCGGCCTCCTCGATCAGCGCGGCCCGGGCGGCGAGCTCGGGCTCGCTCTCCTCGCCCCGGCCCGTCGGGTCCGCCAGCTGCTCGGCAAGCCGACGCGAGGCCAGGCCGCCCTCGGCCAGCGCGGCGGCGACCGGCAGGGACTTCTTGCGTTGGCGCAGGTCCCCCCAGTGCGGCTTGCCGGTGACCTCGGTCGCGCCCCAGATGCCGAGCAGGTCGTCCACCGCCTGGAAGGCCAGGCCCAGGTGGTGGCCGTAGCGCTCGAGCGCGTCGGAGACCTTGTCGTCGGCCCCGGCCAGCACGGCGCCGATCGCCGAGGCGGCGGCCAGCAGTGCCGCCGTCTTGCCACCCTCCATCTCCAGGCACTCGGCCACGGTGACGCTGTCGCGCTGCTCGAAGGCGACGTCCAAGGCCTGGCCGTCGATCAGCCGACGGGTCGCCGTGGTGAGCAGCCGGACGGCGCGAGCGGCGTCGGCGGGGCTCGCGCCACCGGTCACCGCGGCGTCGAGCAGCACCTCCGTGCCGAGCGTGGCCAAGGCGTCGCCGACCAGAATCGCCTGGGCCGGTCCGAAGACCGTCCAGGCGGTGGCGCGATGCCGCCGGGTCTCGTCACCGTCCATCAGATCATCATGAAGGAGGGAGAAGTTGTGCACCAGTTCAACAGCCACCCCACCGGGCACGCCCACCTCGGCCGCCGCACCGGTGGCCTGGGCGGACAGCAGCGCCAGCGCCGGGCGCACCGCCTTGCCACCGTCCCCCTCGACCGGGGTGCCGTCCCGGTCGATCCAGCCGAAGTGGTACGCCGCGACGGTGTCCATCGGTGCGGCCAACCGGGCGACGGCGGCCCGCAGCGGCGGGGTGCAGAGCGTACGGCTGCGGGCGAGCAGCTCCGGCACCGAGACCGGTTCGGCGTGCGCCGTGCCTCCGACGGCGAAGCCGGTGCGTGACTCCACGTGCGTTCCCTCTCCCTCGTGGTGCCGGACCGCACGGGGCGGCCGGGTGCTGTCGGTGCGGCTGGTGTCGATAGTGGTACCGAAGAGAACGGTGTCGGTGCGGCCGACAGTACGCCCGTCGGCTCTCGCGGGCTCTCCGGCGGAGGGGCCCGCCGTCACCTGGGCCACCTCCCGTCGCCGCAGTCCACCGGCACCCGGGCGCCGGCCGCGGCGAGCGCGGCGTCGGCGGCGGCGTGGCCGCTGCGCACGGCACCCTCCATCGTCGCGGGCCAGCCGGTGGCCGTCCACGAGCCGGCCAGCAGCAGACCGGCGACGGCCGTCTCGGCCGACGGGCGCAGCACGGCGGTGCCCGGGGCGCCGTCGAAGGTGGCGGTGCGCTCCCTGGTGACGAAGAAGTCCAGCACTTCGGCCCCGGCCGCGGCCGGCAGCAGCCGGGCCAGCTCGGGCAGGTAGCGGCGGCGCAGTTCGGCCACCGGCAGGTCGATCTCGTCCTGGACGGCGGACTGGGAGAGCGCCAGGTACTGGGCACCGGGGTGGGCTCGGCCGATCGAGGTGCCGACCAGGCCGGAGTGGGTGGTGCGGTCGAAGACCCACTGGACCGGGGAGTCGAGCGCGGCGAAGAAGGGTCGGCGCAGCACCTTGCGGTCGTAGACCACGTGCACGTTGAGGATCGGCGCGGTGCCGAAGTCGGCCAGCCGCTGGGACACGGCCCCCGGCGGCAACAGGGCGGCCGCGGTGTCCTGGGCACCGGCCAGCACCACGGTGTCGGCGGTGAGCAGTTCCCCGCTCTCCAGCCGGACCGCGTGCTGGGGCGCGGCCGGCTTGAGTTCCGCGACCCGGGCGCGCAGCCGCACCTTCACGCCGGCGCGTTCCAGCTCGGCGAGCGCCCGGTCGTGGTGGATCACGCCGAGCGGGACGGCGGCGATGCCGATGTCGGCGGCGCCCGGGTCGGAGAGCAGGCCGGTCTTGAACACCTTGGCGGCGAGCGTCAGCGACACCTGGTCGGCCCGGGCGTTCAGGGTGGCGATGCCGACCAGGTCCCACAGCGCGGCCGTGGTGGCGGCGTTCTGCCCGTTGCGGCGCAGCCACTCTCCGAAGGAGAGCCGGTCCAGCGCCGGGTCGTCGAGGTCCAGTCCCTTGAGGGCGAGCGCGCCGCGGACCACCCGGGCGCGGTCGGCCGCCGACAGGTGCGGGTAACGGGCGAGGCTGCCGGCCAGGTGCAGCGGGACCGGCAGGCCGGCCCTGCGCAGTCGACCCAGGGTGCGCACCGGGGCCTCGTCGGGGCCGGTGGCGGAGAGCACCGGGACGTCCAGGCGCTCCTGCAGGTGGGTCATCCGGGTGGCGCCGAGGCGCTCCAGCAGGCCGCGGTAGGCGGTGCAGCAGCGCAGGAAGACGTGCTGGCCGTTGTCGACGGTCAGCTCGCCGCGCTGGAAGGAGAAGGCCAGCCCGCCGAGCCGGGGCCGGCCCTCGGCGAGGGTGACGTCGTGGCCGGCCTCGGCCAGCCGCAGTGCGGTGGTGATCCCGGCCAGGCCGCCGCCGACCACGACGGCGGCCGGGCGCGCGGCATCGGCTCGCCCGGTCATCAGCCCTCCCCCTCGAAGTCGCAGGACCGCGCGGCGGCGGTCGCTGTGGCCGGCACGCAGACGGTCGGCGTCGTCGTGGTCGACCCGGTCGTGGTCAACGTGGTCAACACGGCTCTACCCGGATGTGATTCCCCGCTGACACAGCGTGACAGAACTGTGGCAAGAATCAAGAACGCCCCCCGGCGAGCCCGGAAAGCGCCACGTACGCCTTCTCCCAGCCCGGCAGCGAGACCCGGCCGCGCAGCACCGACTCGGGGTCGGCGGCGATCCGGCCGAGCAGCCGGTGGTAGATCCCGGCCATCGCGGCGGTGCAGGCCCGGCTGCGGCGGTCGAGCATCGGCAGCAGCCGCAGGCCCTCCTCGAAGGCGGCCTGGGCGCGGGCGGCCTCGAAGGCCACCAGGCCGGTGAAGTCGGCGCCGACCGGCGGCTTGGGCAGCGCGAAGCCCTGCTCGCAGCCGAACCGGACGAGATCCTCGGTGGGCAGGTAGGTGCGGCCGTTCAGGGCGTCCTCGCGCAGGTCGCGCAGGATGTTGGTGAGCTGCAGGGCCAGGCCCAGGGTGTCCGCGTACCGGGCCCCGCGCTCGGGGTCGTCGCAGCCGTACACGCCCAGCGAGAGCCGGCCGATCGCGCCGGCCACGCAGCGGCAGTAGACCTTCAGCTCCTCGTACGTCTGGTACTCGGCGCCCTTGAGGTCCATCTCGACGCCGTCGATCAGCTCGTCGAAGCCGCCGAGCGGGATCGGGAAGCGCCGGGCCGCGTCGGCCAGGGCGACCTTGATCGGGTCGGTGTCGTCCTCGGCCACCACCCCGGAGCGGACCTCGTCCACCAGTTCCCGGGTACGCAGCAGCGCCTCGGCCTTCCGGTCGTCCGGGAGGTCGCCGTCGCCGATGTCGTCCACCCGGCGGGCGAGGGCGTACAGGGCCGACATGGCCAGCCGCTTGGGCTCGGGCAACAGCCGGATGCCGTAGCTGAAGTTGCGCGCCTGCATCCCGGTCACTGCCTCGCAGTACCGGTACGCCGCCATGACCTGGGCCGACGCCAGTGGTGATGCCGCCACTCGGGCGTTCACCTTCCCTTCGCGAAGATGGCCGCCGCCTTCGCTGCGAGGCGGCGCTTGTCCGGCTTCGCCTGCTGGGCGAGTACGTCGTACCCGGCGTCCTCGACGGCCGCCAGGGCCGCGTAGCCGCCGGCGGTGAATCCCGCCAGGAGCAGTCGAAGCCTCCCCCGAACCGTACCTACCAATGGTGCGCCGCGGTCGAGCAGGGTGCGGGCCCGTTCGGCCTCGAAGGCGATCAGTTCCCGCACCGCCCCGTTCGCGCTGGGGGCGGCGAGCTCGGCCTCGGTGACGCCGAAGCGGTCGAGGTCCCCGGTGGGGAGGTAGATCCGGCCGCGGGAAAGGTCCTCGGCCACGTCCTGCAGGTGCTCGACCACCTGGAGACCACTGCAGACGGCGTCCGACAGCGCGATCCGCTCGGGGGTGGCGACCCCCGCGATGGCGAGCACCAGGCGGCCGACCGGGTCGGCGGAGAGCGTGCAGTAGCCGATCAGGTCGTCGTAGGTGGCGTAGCGGGTGGTGGTCTGGTCCACCCGGTTGGCCTCGATCAGACGGCGGAACGGCTCGGGGGTGAGGTTGCGCTTGGCGACCAGCGGGACCAGCGCCCGCAGCAGCGGGTGGCGGGGTCGGTCGGCGCCACCGGGGTGCACGGTGGTCTCGAAGACCCGGTCGAGGTCGCGCTCCAGCCCGTCGAGCAGGGCGAGCCGGAAGGCGACCTCCGCCGGGCTCGGCGGGCCGGACTGCTCCGAAGGGGTGGCGGGGGGCCGCTGCTCGACCCCGAGCAGGGCGGCGGTGGCGGCCGGGTCGGCCAGGTCGCCGTCGCCGGCGTCGTCGACCAGCCGGGCGAAGCCGTAGACCCTCATCAGGTCGTCGCGCCAGGCCGCGGGCAGGAAGAACGGGGCGACCGGGAAGTTCTCCGCACCCGCCTTCTCCAGGGTCTGTCCCGCGGATGGGTTCACCGGCGTATCACTGGGCTGGGCCGAAGCCGACACTGCTGTCACTCCCCCGTTCTACACCGCCGGGTATCACCGGTCCGACTCGGACACGCGTCCGAGCGCGGGCGTCACGTACGACACACCACCCCCGCGCCTACAGCCTGACACCACGGGCCGCGCCCGAGAAGAGCGCCCCGCCCGGCGCACGGGGGCGCTCACCCCCGCGGCGGCGGGCCACCCGGGTACCGGTGGCCCGCATGCCGAAGGGCCGGCTCCGGAGTATTCCGGGGCCGGCCCTTCGGAGCCAGGAATTTTCGCAGCCGGGTTTACGGGCGCTCGCCGCGCTCGTAACGGCCGACGACCTCCTCGGTCGGGCCGTCCATGATCAGCTCACCGGCCTCGATCCAGATGGTCCGCTCGCAGACCTCGCGGATCGAGTTGTTGTCGTGGCTGACCAGGAAAACCGTACCGGCGGACCCGCGCAGCTCGTCGATGCGCCGCTTGCTGCGCTGCTGGAAGGCCTGGTCACCGGTGGCCAGGGCCTCGTCGATCAGCAGCACGTCGTGGGCCTTGGCGGCGGCGATCGAGAAGCGCAGGCGGGCGCCCATGCCGGAGGAGTAGGTGCGCATCGGCAGGGAGATGAAGTCGCCCTTGTCGTTGATGCCGGAGAAGTCGACGATCTCCTGGTAGCGCGCCTTCACCTGGGCCGGGGTCATGCCCATCGCCAGGCAGCCCAGGATG
This sequence comes from Kitasatospora sp. NPDC001159, assembly GCF_053598235.1. Taxonomy (NCBI): domain Bacteria; kingdom Bacillati; phylum Actinomycetota; class Actinomycetes; order Kitasatosporales; family Streptomycetaceae; genus Kitasatospora; species Kitasatospora sp. NPDC001159. The sequence goes on along the minus strand of NZ_JBSFJV010000007.1, from coordinate 85,653 downwards.
ACGTTGCGCTCACCGGTCAGCTCGTTCATCAGGGCCGCGTTGACGCCCAGCAGCGAGGGCTGGCCGTTGGTGTAGATGCCGCCCTTCTCGGTCGGCAGCAGGCCCGCGATGGCGGCCAGCATGGTTGACTTGCCGGAGCCGTTGGAGCCGATCAGGCCGACCGCCTCGCCCTTGTACGCGGTGAAGCTGATGCCCTTCACCGCGTGCACCTCGCGCACGCCGGCGGCGCGCTTGCGGCTGATGATGCGGCTCAGCGCCGAGGTGGCGCTGCCCTTGCCGGAGCCGGCGCCGTGCACCCGGTAGACGATGTGCACGTCGTCGACGACGACGGTGGGCTCGCGGGCCACGTTCGCAGCCGGGACGGCGTCGCGCTTGCTCAGGTCGGTGTCAGCCACGGCCGTACTCCTCCTCGGCCTTCCAGAAGAAGACGTATCCGATGACGAACATGCCGACGCCCCAGGCCAGACCGTACGTCCACTGGTGCGGCGGGATGGTCTGGTGCGCGGACTGGTGCTTGTTGTAGATGATCGGCGCGAAGGCGTGCCGGAGCAGGTCCATGTAGACCGAGGCCGGGTTGAGGGCCATGATCGTCTGGATGTAGTGCGGCCAGGTCGAGATCTTGTCCTGGATGCTGAACATCACACCGGACAGGAACATCCAGGCGCGCATCACGAACGGGATCAGCTGCGAGATGTCGCTGGTCTTGGAACCGATCCGGGCGAAGATCAGCGAGACGCCGGTGTTGAACAGGGTCTGCAGGAACAGCGCCGGGAGGATCAGCAGCCAGGTCTTGCCGGGGGTGATACCGGCCGCCAGCACGGTGATGACCAGCACGATCATCGAGATCAGCAGTTGCTGGAGCTGGATCACGGTGAAGGCGATCGGCAGGCTGGCGCGCGGGAAGTGCAGCGCGCGGATCAGGCCGAGGTTGTCCGAGATCGCCCGGGTGCCGGACTGCACCGCGTTCTGGGTGAACTGGAAGACGAAGACGCCGATGCAGAGCCAGGCGATGTAGGTGTTCGGCGGGAAGTTGTCCTTGCTCTTCAGGATGACACCGAAGACCAGGTAGAACACACCGCAGTTGAGCAGCGGGGTCACGACCTGCCACAGCTGCCCGAGCTTGGCGTCGGTGTACTGGGCCACCAGGCGGGCGGTGGCGAAGGCCCAGATGAAGTGGCGCCGGGCCCAGAGCTGCTTGGTGTAGGCGAACAGACCGGGCCGTGCACCGCTCACCGACAGACGGTACTTGTCCGCAAGCTGCTTGGGGGTCAGGCCCGCATCTGCCCCCCTCGGGGCCGAGAGGCTGACGGGTTCACTCACTGTCGACACATTCGTCCTTCACGCGGGATCGGTCGGGGCGGCCGGTCGGCGGGGGTCCGCCAGCCTTGCGCCGATGGGGATCCACTGGGATCACGGGGGGATTCCGGTCGGTGTGTGGTCACCGACCGTGGCGATCGATCACCTGATCAAATCAGATGATCGGAGGTCGGCCCATCTTGGTCAGTCGCCAGACGGTACGCCATCGCATGGGCTTCCGCGGACCGCAGGGTTCGCGGAAACCCGCCCGGAATCCGCCCAACCAGGCCTTCAGTCCCTCGGCAGAGGGGCGTCGGGCCACGGTCAGCAGAAACCAGGTTCCCAGATAGAGAGGCACCAGCGGGGCCGGAAGGTTCCGCCTCGCGAGCCAGACCCTGTTACGGGCCACGTTGTGGAAGTAGGCGGCGTGCCGGGCCGGCGAGGTGGCCGGGTGGTGCAGCACCACGTCGGACCGGTAGTCGATGGCCCAGCCGGCGTCCAGCGCGCGCCACGCGAGGTCGGTCTCCTCGTGGGCGTAGAAGAACTCGGCGGGCAGCTGCCCGGCCTGCTCGAACACCTTGCAACGCACGGCGCTCGCGCCGCCCAGGAAGGTGGTCACCCGGGAGGAGCGCATCGGGTCGCTGGCGCGCAGCCGGGGGACGTGCCGGCGCTGGGTGACACCGGTGTCCGGGTCCTCGATCCGGAAGGAGACGATGCCCAGCTCCGGGTCGGTGGTGAAGGCCTCGCGCAGCAGGCGGGCCGAGTCGGTGCGCGGCAGCAGCCCGTCGTCGTCCAGGAAGAGGACGGCGTCCACGTCCCGGCCGTCCGGCCCGAACAGCTCGATGCCGACGTTGCGCCCGCCCGGGATGCCGAGGTTCTCCGGCAGCTCGACGCTGCGCACGCCCTCCGGCAGCGGGGGCAGCTCGGCGCCCTGGCCGACCACGGCGAACTCGACGGCCGGGCCCTCCTGGGCGCGGACGGACTCGATCAGGGCGTTGAGCTCGGCGGGCCGGTTGCCCATGGTGATGATGACGACGCCGAGGCGGAAGCTCTCCGCAGTGGTGGGAACACTCATCGCAGCCTGCTCGACAGGACGATGGACAGCAGGTGCAGCACGGTCTGCAGCATGGCGATCGCCGCCAGCACCACGACCGCGAGCCGGGTGAAGAACAGCCCGCCGTGCACGGCGTCGGCGATCCCGGCCGCCAGGATGAACAGCGAGGCCTCGACCGCGCCGACCAGGCGGTGGAACTTCAGCAAGGAGGCCGCCTTGCGGGCCTTGGCCACCGAGGCCGAGCGCGGCACCGAGGCGCTGTCCTCGACCGCCGTCATGCCGCTGCGGGCCCGGGCCACGTCCACCAGGTCCGTCTCGGACTTGATCAGGATGGCGCCGAGCGCGGCCAGCGTGCCCAGGAACGCCCACTCCCAGTGCGAGCCGTGGCCCTCACGGTGCAGCAGGTCGGTGGCGCGCAGACCGAGGCCGGTCAGCAGGGCCGCCTCGGACATGTAGTGGCCGACCCGGTCCAGGTAGACACCGGTGAGCGAGGTCTGCCGGCGCCAGCGGGCCACCTCGCCGTCCACGCAGTCCAGCAGCAGGTAGACCTGGATCAGCAGGGCGCCCAGGACCGCCCCGGCGATGCCCGGCACGACCAGCGCGGCACCGGCCAGGATGCCGGTGAACATCATCAGGTACGTCAGGCCGTTGGGCGTGATCGCCGTCATGGTGGACAGCACGCGGGTGATCCGCAGCGAGATCTTCCGCATGTACAGGCGCCCGGCCCAGTGCTCGGCGCTGCGGCGCTGGAGCATGCCCTCCGGGTGGATCACCGCGCGCAGTTCCTCGATCGAGGGCCGGCGGGTCAGGTCCACCGGGGGCCGCGCGCCCGCGGTGGAGGGGTCAGCTGTTGACGGCTTGGACATAGTCGGCGTACGCGTCCCTGATTGCGGAGGGGGAGAGGTCGAGGTGTTCCAGGATGGTGAAGCGCCCTGGCCGGGTGTTCGGAGCGTAGTGCACCGCTTCGGTGAACTCCGCCTCGGTGAAACCGATCTGAGCCGCGGTCACCGGCAGCCCGTGACTCGCCAGGCGCTCCACGATCAGACCGGTCAGCTCGTGCTCGCCCCGCAGGAAGCTGGCGAACGCCGCACCGAGACCGACCTGCTCGCCGTGCTGGGCGGACCGCTTGGGGAACAGCACGTCCAGGGCATGGCAGATCTCGTGGCAGGCGCCCGAGGAGGGTCGGCTGCTGCCCGCGATGTTCATCGCGATGCCGGACAGTACCAGGGCTTCCGCGAGGGCCGTCAGGAGGTCCTGATCCTGAGTGTTTCCTGGGTGCCGCAGCAGGTTCTCGCCCGCCGAACGGGCCATCGCGACGGCCAGTCCGTCCACCGGCTCGCCGGTGATCGCGTGCGACAACTCCCAGTCCGCGCAGGCCGAGATGTTGGAGACGACGTCCCCGATGCCGGCCGCCACGAAGCGCTGCGGGGCCTGCCGGATCACGTCCAGGTCGATGACGATGCCGATCGGGCTGGGCACCCCGTAGGAGCCCCGGCCGGCGTCGTTGTCGAGGGTGGAGACGGGCGAGCAGATGCCGTCGTGGGCCAGGTTGGTGGCGACCGCGACCAGCGGCAGTCCGACCCGGGCGGCGGCGTACTTGGCGGCGTCGATGATCTTGCCGCCGCCGAGGCCGACGATCGCGTCGTAGTGCCCGCCGCGCATCTCCTCGGCCAGCCGCACCGCGCTGTCCAGGCTGCCGTCGTCCACGTTGTACCAGTCGGCGCCGGGCAGGGCCGGCTCCAGGCGGCGACGCATCGCCGCGCCGGAGCCGTTGCTGATCGCCACCGCGATCCGGCCCGAGGCCGACAGCCGCTGGTCCGCGAGGATGCCGCCGAGCGCGTCCAGCGCGCCCGGGCGGATCTCCACGAACAGCGGCGACGGGACCAGTCGGGTCAGTACTGGCACGCGATCTCCCGCGCCTTCGCCAGGTCGTCGTGGTTGTCGACCTCGACCCAGGACACCTCGCCGATCGGCTGGACGTCGATCCGCAGGCCCCGGTCGACCATCTCCTGGTAGCCGTCCTCGTAGTACAGCTGCGGGTCGCGCTCGTAGGTGGCGCGCAGCGCGTCGGTGAGGTCGGCGGCGGCGGAGGGGTTGATCACGGTCACGCCGATGTACTCGCCGGTCGCCTCGGCCGGGTCCATCAGCTTGGTGATGCGGCGCATGCCGGCGGCCGGGTCGACGACGACCTTCATCTCCTCGTCGGCGAGCTTCTTCACCGTGTCGAGGGCGAGCAGGATGCCCGGGGCCCGGCCGCTCTCGGCGAGGCGCTGGTTGCCCTCCAGCATGGTGGCCTGGACGGAGGCCGGGTGGACGGTGTCGCCGTTGGCCAGCAGCAGGCCCTCGGAGAACAGCTCACGGGCGCACCAGAGCGAGTAGGCGTTGTTCCACTCCTCGGCCTTGTCGTTCTCGACCAGGTGGAGCTTGACGCCGTACTTGTTCTCCAGGGCGCCCTTGCGGTCGTACACCGCCTCCTTGCGGTAGCCGACGACGATCGCGGCCTCGCGCAGTCCGACCTCGGCGAAGTTGCCCAGGGTGAGGTCCAGGACGGTCCGCTCCCCGTCGACCGGCACCAGCGCCTTGGGCAGGGTGTCGGTGTACGGGCGCAGCCGGCGGCCGGCGCCGGCTGCCAGAACGAGGCCGATCATGCGGGGTCTCCTGATCCGTCGTACGTCGTGCTGTGCGCGCGGGGATGTGCCGACGGGGCGGCGACGCTCCGGTGCGCCGGACCGGTGTTCGACCTGGCCGGGCGGCGGCGCGCCGATACCGGCACAGATCCGGGCAGCGTGTCGTAAGTGATGGTAGGCGACCCGGGCGATCGACCCGAACGCGCCCGGTGGCGGCCGGGTGACGGCGAGGTGGCCATGTCGTGATCGAACGGACTTCAAACGGGTTCCGAACGGTTCTGCGAACCGAATGACCCTTCCGAGGGTGCCCTGGACCCTTCTCTGCCCGGATCCGGACTCCTGCGGGTCATGATCCGCCCGGTTGTGCGTGGGACCCGTCCCGACCGCCACCCATACGGCAGACTGGAGCCCGACGCCGGCGCCGGTGCCCCCGCTGTGTCCGCTGCACTCCACCCGGTGCACACGACGCACCCGATGCTTCCGTTGCCACCGCCCCCGAAAGAGGCCTCATGCCCCAGAGTCTGCCGACCGAACCGACACGTTTCGATGCCGAGATCGACACCGGTCTCAACGTGGAGACAGACGTGACGGTCGACCCACGGGGCCTGTCCACCGCCCCCACGGGCACCGAGATCCTGCTTGAACTGGTCGACGACGCGGGTGTCACGATCGGCACTGCCGAGAAGCTATGGGCCCACCAGCAGCCCGGCCGACTCCACCGGGCCTTCTCGGTGTTCCTCTTCGACCGCCAGGGCCGACTGCTGCTGCAGCGCCGGGCGCTCGGCAAGTACCACTCCCCCGGTGTCTGGTCGAACACCTGCTGCGGGCACCCGTACCCGGACGAGCCGCCCTTCGTGGCCGCCGCCCGGCGCACCGCCGAGGAACTGGGCGTCGCACCGGCGCTGCTCTGCGAGGCGGGGACGGTCCGCTACGACCTGCCGGACGAGGCCTCCGGGCTGATCGAGCGGGAGTGGAACCACCTGTTCGTGGGTCTGGTCACCGCTCCGGTCACCCCCAACCCGGACGAGGTGGACGACTTCGCCTTCGTGACCGCGCAGGAGCTGCGGGAGCTGCGGGCGGAGCGGCCGTTCTCGGTGTGGTTCGAGACGGTTTTCGAGGCGGCGCTGCCGGGGATCCGGGAGATCGCCGGGCGGGACTGGTAGGGCGGCCGGTTCCCTGGTCGGTTTGGCTCGGCCTCCGGGGCGGCTTTCGACTCGACGGCCGCATTCCTCCCTGAGCGCGCCCGTCAGTGCCCGGGCTCCGGGGGGACGGGCAGCGAGGCCCAGATGACCTTGCCGCCCTCCCCCGTGCGTTCGACGTCGCACACCCCGCCGGCCTGCAGGGTCACGCTCTTCACCAGCAGCAGGCCGCGCCCGCCGGTGCGTCCGGTGTCGCTCTCCAAAGCCTTCGGGCGGTACGGGTCACCGTCCTCCACCGACACCCGCACCCAGCCTCGGCGCACCGACAACTCGGTGATCACCTCGGGTGACAGCTCGGCGGCGTGCGTCACGGCGTTGCTGACCAACTCGGAGACGATCAGCAGCAGGTCGTCCACCAGCTCCTGGTAGCGCACCCCGGCCATGCCCTGGGCCAGCAGGCGGTCTCGGACCGCGTGCCGGGTGCGCGGCACGGAGGTCTCCTCCGCGGACACCCGGAAGCGCCAGACGCCCTCGGCGGGGCCGTCGGCGGCCTTCCGGCCCGGTTTTCGTCCGGGTTCCCGGTCGGGCCTTCTGGGTCGGCCGGGCCGGCCCCGCTGGTCGGGCTGCTCCGGCTGCTCGGGATTCTCGGGCTTCTCGGGTCGGCCGGGCCGGTCCGGGTGGCCGGCGTCGGTGCGCGCGCCGCCCTGGCTGCCGCGTCTCGGTTCGGCCTCCGCCGTTCCGCTGATCTGCTCCACGTCCAGCCGCCCTTCGTCCGCGACCCGGGAATCAGGCGATCCGCTCATGGTGCCCTCGGTCCACAGAGGCTAGGAGAGCGGTCGGCGCGGCCGTGGCACCGTCGACAACTTGCCCGTGTCGGATCGGTTCCGACCTGAGTCGATCGATCACGGCACTGAGACCGACCGTTTGCTTCGCGCTCGCCACCGCTTCGGCCGAGGTTCGAGCGCCCTGGCGAGCCGTCCCAGCCAGTCCGGCCAGGCCTCGGGTGCCCACCGGCCGCGCGTCCGAACGGGACTCGCGAACATCAGGCCGAGGAAACGCAGGTGAGAAGCACTCCAGAACCCTGGTAATGTTCTCTCTGTCGCCGAGGGGGCGAGAGAAAAACCCCCGAAGCACACACCCCGTCCGGGTGGCGGAATGGCAGACGCGCTAGCTTGAGGTGCTAGTGCCCTTTATCGGGCGTGGGGGTTCAAGTCCCCCCTCGGACACAGTCGAATTCCCCGTGGGATCCGAAAGGAACCCGCGGGGAATTTCCTTTTTCCCGGTTCGGCTTCCGCCGGTTCATTTCCCTCGGCCCGACGTTCCTGGCTCGATCCTTGCTCCACCGCCTGTGGCGGTGTGGCGTCGGCCTCTCCACGAGGCCCGCCGTCCGGAAACCGGACACGAGATGGCAACGATCGGGCGGTTTGAGCTTCCTCTGAGGTATTCGTCCCATTTCGGACCATAGGCTGCTGGGGTTTGTCCGGAATACCGACTCAAAACCGTAAAAGCTCCGACACCACCCGATGAGCCCCGAGCGAGAGGACCGATACGTTGAGTGAGCCTGAATCGTCGACGGCATCGCATCAGAACTACCGGCGATCGCTCGGCACGATCAGCCTGACCGCGGTCGGGCTGGGGTCGATCATCGGATCCGGCTGGTTGTTCGGTGCCGAGCGGGCCGCCAAGCTGGCCGGTCCCGCCTCGATCCTGGCCTGGGTGATCGGCGCCGCCGTGGCGCTGACCATCGCCCTCACCTACAGCGAGCTGGGCTCGATGTTCCCCAAGGCCGGCGGCATGGTCCGGTACGGCCAGTACTCGCACGGCTCGCTGGCCGGCTACCTGGCCGCCTGGGCCAACTGGATCGCCATCGTCTCGGTCATCCCGGGTGAGGCCACCGCCTCCGTGCAGTACATGAGCTCCTGGCACTTCGGCTGGGCCAAGGGCCTGTACGACGGCCAGGAGCTCACCCTCAGCGGCGTGGCGCTCGCCAGTGTGCTGCTGATCGTGTACTTCGTCCTCAACTGGTTCGCGATCACGCTGTTCGCCAAGACCAACACGGCGATCACCGTCTTCAAGGTCGTCGTGCCGACGCTGACCGCCGGCGCGCTGCTCTTCGCGCACTTCGACAGCGCCCACTTCACCGACGCCGGCGGCTTCGCGCCGAACGGTTGGAGCGCGGTCTTCACCGCCGTCGCGGTCTCCGGCATCGTCTGGGCCTTCAACGGCTTCCAGTCGCCGCTCAACCTGGCCGGTGAGGCCCGCAACCCGGGCAAGTCGCTGCCGAAGGCCGTCATCGGCTCGATCCTGATCGCCCTGGTGATCTACGTCGCGCTGCAGATCGCGTTCCTCGGCGCCATCCCGAGCGGCGACCTGTCGAAGGGCTGGAGCAGCCTCGCGTACACCTCGCCGCTGGCCGACCTGGCGATCGCCTGGGGCCTGAACTGGCTCGCGATCCTGCTGTACGCGGACGCCTTCATCTCGCCGTCCGGCACCGGCATGATCTACGCCGCCACCACCTCGCGCATGATCCACGGAGTGCAGGAGAACGGCCACCTGCCGAAGGTCTTCGGCAAGGTCGACGCCAAGACCGGCATCCCGCGTCCGGCGCTGCTGCTGAACCTGGTGGTCGCCTTCCTGTTCCTCGCGGTCTTCCGCGGCTGGGGCTCGCTGGCCGAGATCGTCTCGGTGGCCACCGTGATCTCGTACATCACCGGGCCGGTCGCCGTGATGGCGCTGCGCCGCCTCGCCCCGGACCTGAAGCGTCCGGTGAAGCTCAAGGCCATGCCGGTGATCGCCCCGGTCGCGATGGTCTTCGGCTCGCTGGTCCTGTACTGGGCCCGCTGGCCGCTCACCGGCAAGGTCATCCTGCTGATGGCCGCCGGTCTGCCGATCTGGGCCTGGTACGAGCTGCGCAAGCCGTTCGTCGAGCTGAAGCCGCACCTGAAGGCGGGCGCCTGGATGGTCGCCTACCTGTTCGTGATGGCCGGGATCTCCTGGGCCGGCAGCACCGACTTCGGCGGCCAGGGGTACCTGCCCGAGGGCTGGGACCTGCTGATCGTGGCCGCGATCGCTCTGGCCTTCTACTACTGGGGCGTCGCCAGCGCCTGGAACAACCCCTCGTTGGAGGAGGTGCGCCGGGAGCTGGCGGCCGAGGAGGCCGCGGCGCCGTCCGACACGGTGGCTGCCGGGGCCACCGGGGCCGCGGAGCCTTCACGGGTCTGAGCGCGTAACTGCATCGAAGGGCCGGTCGGGGATCCGACCGGCCCTTCGGGGTTTGTGCGGGGGTGGGTGGAGCTCGGCTGGCGGGTTCGGCCGACAGGGTTCAGGTGACGGAGTTCAGATGACAGACCCTGAAATCTGTCACCTGAACTCTGTTAGCTGTTAGCCGACAGCTGTTAGCCGTCAGCCCTGGCGAGCGCGGCGTATCGCGGAGGTGACCACCGGCGGGAGCAGGTCACGAGCGGCGCGCTTGGCGACGTTGACCGGGCGGCGCGCCTCGGCAGCGCGGGCCCGGCGGGCGGCGAGGTCCAGGGCCGCCTCGTCCTGGGCGGCCCGGATCGCCTGGCGGGACTCCTGCGCCGACCGCTCGGCGGCCACGGCGGACAGCCGCTTCTGGTGGCGGGAGCCGCGGAACGGCCGAATGCCCTCGGAGCTGCCGGTCATCCGCAGCACCTGCTGCCCGTTGAGGGTCTCGGCGCTCAGGTGACAGCCGACCGCCAGGTCCACCCGGTCGAGCAGCTCGCGCTGGAAGGGCTCCGGGTCCCCCCAGGTGCCGTAGAACTTGCACTCGGTGAGCATGATCGGCTTGAGGCCGTGGTTGAACACCGCCTCCCAGGTCGCGGCGGCGACGCCGGGGGTGTGTTGGGCGCGGTAGTCGTCCAGCACCACGACGCCCTGCTGCTGCAGCGCGACCCGGGCCACCTGGAGGTCGCCCACCACGTGCTCGTACAGGTGCGAGGCGTCGATGTGGATGAACCGGAACGCCCCGGCCGGGATCCGTCCGCCCGCGAGGACGGAGGTCGGAGCCTGGATGATCTCCGGCAGCTCGTCGTGGAAGGACAGGTAGTTGGCCTCGAAGGCCGAGCGGGTCAGCGTCTTCCGGTAGGAGACGGCCATCTCCTCGGAGTTCTCCTCGTCCGGCGCGTCCGAGTCGAAGAGGTCACAGACGGTGAACGCCTCACCCGACTGGAGGTGCTCGCCTATCACGATGGCGCTGCGGCCCAGGTAGGCGCCCATCTCCAGCAGGTCGCCGGTGACGCCCTTCTTCTCCTGTCGGCCCAGGAACCAGTCGAAGGAGTGCCGGTCATGGTCCCAGAACCACCCCGGAACGTCGTCCAACCCGGCCGGCTCGATGGGCTTCTGGGATCCGCCCCTCAACGCTGCGTCGGTCACGGGATGCTCCTTAGCGGTACGAATGACCTGCGGAAACTAAGCCACGTCTCGGCGCGGTGGCGGCCCTCTCGGCCGCGGGCACGCACCGGACCACCGACCGTACGCGAGTCGACCCTCCACCGACAGTAGGCCCCACCGCGGAGTTCGCTGCAATCTACAGCGGCTTTACCGCCGGTGAGGAGACTTTCCGTCGATGACTTGTCGAAGCTGCCGATTCGCGGCCGGAGATGAGCACGGCCGGGCAGCTGGCGTACATCCATTGTGTCCCATTCGACTGCGCTGTGTCACCGACCTGAGGAATGATCTTCGTCTCGAATCCCACGCCTACGGTGGTGACGGACGGCCCGAGCGGAGGGCCCGAAAACAGGGAGCGGATCGACATGACCGCAACACAGCGGGATCGGATTGACAATCAGAACTCCAACCTCGCAGTGGAGTTGGCCTTGATGATGGCCGAGGACGGCGCCCACGCCCGCTTGGCGAACAGCTCCGACCTGGCCGAACAGGCCGTCTGGCGGCGGCTCACCACCCGGCACGGGGACCGGCTGGCGGAGATCATGGCCGAGCACGGCTGGCCGACCGAGCGGACCGTCGGCGCCGACGCGGCACGGGCGGCCTGGCTGGTCGCGCAGCATGCGGACCGTCAACTGGACGTACAGCGCAGGGCGGTGGTGCTGATGGCGGAGGCCGTGGCGAGCGGCGCGGCGAGCGCCAGGGACCTGGCGTTCCTGCAGGACCGGCTGGCCGTCAACGAGGGACGCGAGCAGCGCTACGGCACCCAGATCGGCGCGGTGGCGGACGGCCGCCCGGTGCCGTGGCCGTGCGAGGACCCGGATTGGCTGGACGAGCGCCGTGCGGAGGTCGGGATCGAACCGTTCGACGAGTACACCGCGCGGTTCGCCCCGAGATGACCGTCCGGCCCCCGCCGGATTGGCTCTTGCGCATGGCCGCCCGACCGCCTTGACTGGCCCTTGACCAGCGCTGTTAGTTGAATGACCACCCGAGAGGACGATCCGTGCAGGAGTACGCGGAGTACGGCGACCAGTACACCGACGGCGACTGGCGGCCCTCCGGGGACTCCGGGTCGATCACCGTGCTGAACCCGGCGACCGAGCAGGTGCTCGCCACCGTACCGGCGGGCGGGACGGCCGACGTCGACGCCGCGGTGGCGGCGGCCCGCCGGGCGGCCCGGGGCTGGGGTGCCACCACCCTCGAGGAGCGGACCGCGCTGCTGGCCCGCCTGCGGGACGGACTCGCCGCCGCCCAGGGGGAGATCACCTCGACCGTGGTCGCCGAGCTGGGTGCCCCGGTCGGCTTCGCCGGGGCCGTGCACGCCGGGCTGCCGCTGGCGGTGGCGACCTCCTACCTGACCCTTCTCGTCGAGCACCCCTTCGAGGAGCGGATCGGCAACTCGGTGGTGCTCGCCGAGCCGGCCGGGGTGGTCGCGGCGATCACCCCGTGGAACTACCCGCTGCACCAGATCGTCGCCAAGGTCGTCCCGGCGCTGGCGGCCGGCTGCCCGGTGGTTCTCAAGCCGGCCGAGGACACCCCGCTGGTGGCCCGGCTGTTCGCCCGGCTGGTGCACGAAGCCGGCTTCCCGGCCGGGGCGTTCAACCTCGTGACCGGTACCGGCGCGGTGGCGGGCGCGGCGCTCGCGGCCCACCCGGAGGTGGACGTGGTGTCGTTCACCGGCTCCACCGCGGTCGGCCGGCAGGTCGCCGAGACGGCCGGGCGCGGACTGAAGCGGGTGGCCCTGGAGCTGGGCGGCAAGTCCGCCAACGTGGTGCTGCCGGGCGCCGACCTGGCCCGCGCGGTCAACGTCAACGTCGCCAACGTCTTCGCCAACTCGGGCCAGACCTGTAGCGCCTGGACCCGGCTGCTGGTGCACCGGGACCAGTACGAGGAGGCGGTCGCGATCGCGGCCAAGGCCGCCGAGAAGTACGTTCCGGGTGACCCGACCGACCCGCAGACCCGGATCGGCCCGCTGGTCAACGCCAAGCAGCTGGACCGGGTGCGCGGCTACCTGGACGGCGCGCTCGCCGAGGGCGCCCGGGTGGTGGTCGGCGGTCCGGAGCCGCTGCCCGAGCTGCCGACCGGCTTCTACGTCCGCCCGACCGTGCTCGCCGACGTCACCCCGGAGATGACGGTGGCCCAGGAGGAGGTCTTCGGCCCGGTGCTGTCGATCCTCCCCTACCGGGACGAGGACCACGCCGCCGAGATCGCCAACGGCACGGTCTACGGCCTGGCCGGCGGCGTCTGGGCCGCGGACCCCGACACCGCCGCCGCCTTCGCCCGCCGCCTGGACACCGGCCAGGTCGACCTGAACGGCGGCCGCTTCAACCCGCTTGCCCCGTTCGGCGGTTACAAGAGCTCCGGCCTCGGCCGCGAGCTCGGTCGGCACGGTCTGGAGGAGTTCCTGCAGTACAAGTCGTTGCAGTACTAGCCGGGTTGGACCGGGGCTGCCGAACTCGTCGTCGGCAGCCCCGGGTTGGGATCAGACCAGGTCGACGCCCGGGTAGAGCGGGAAGGACGCGAGCAGGTCGGTGGCGCGCTTGGCGATGCCGTCGCGCAAGGCCTCGTCGAGGGCGTAGTTCGCCTTGGACGGGTTGCCGTTGGCAGCGGTGGTGGGGGTGGTGCCGCGCAGCACGGTGTCGATCAGGGCGGCGATCTCGTCCATCTCGGCGGTGCCCAGGCCGCGGGTGGTCAGGGCCGGGGTGCCCAGGCGCACGCCGGAGGTGTACCAGGCGCCGTTCGGGTCCAGCGGGACGGAGTTGCGGTTGGTGACGATGCCCGAGTCGAGCAGCGCCGCCTCGGCCTGGCGGCCCGTCAGGCCGTAGCCGGAGACGTCGGCGAGCACCAGGTGGTTGTCGGTGCCGCCGGTGACCAGCTTGCCGCCGCGGCGCAGCAGGCCCTCGGCGAGCGCCTGGGCGTTGTCGACCACGGCGCGGGCGTAGGCCCGGAACTCGGGGCGGCGGGCCTCGGCGAGGGCCACGGCCTTGGCCGCCATCACGTGCGAGAGCGGGCCGCCGAGCACCAACGGGCAGCCGCGGTCGACGTGTTCGGCCAGATCGGCGTTGCTCAGCACCATGCCGCCGCGCGGGCCGCGCAGGGACTTGTGGGTGGTGGTGGTGACGATGTGGGCGTGCGGCACCGGGTCGTGGTCGCCGGTGAGCACCTTGCCCGCGACCAGGCCGGCGAAGTGCGCCATGTCGACCATCAGGGTCGCGCCGACCTCGTCCGCGATCTCGCGCATCTTGGCGAAGTTCACCAGTCGCGGGTAGGCCGAGTAACCGGCCACCAGGATCAGCGGACGGAACTCGCGGGCGGTCTCGCGCAGCGCGTCGTAGTCGATCAGGCCGGTGGCCGGGTCGGTGCCGTAGCTGCGCTGCTCGAACATCTTGCCCGAGATGTTGGGCCGGAAGCCGTGGGTGAGGTGGCCGCCGGTGTCCAGGGACATGCCCAGCATGCGCTGGTTGCCGAGTTCCTGGCGCAGCCGGGCCCAGTCCTGCTCGGTGAGGTCGTTGACGTTGCGCACCTCGGCCCGCTCCAGGGCCGGGCTCTCGACCCGCTGGGAGAGGACGGCCCAGAAGGCGGTGAGGTTGGCGTCGATGCCGGAGTGCGGCTGGACGTAGGCGTGCTCGGCGCCGAACAGCTCGCGGGCGTGCTCGGCGGCGATGGCCTCGACGGTGTCGACGTTGCGGCAGCCGGCGTAGAAGCGGCGGCCGACGGTGCCCTCGGCGTACTTGTCGCTGAGCCAGTTGCCCATGGCGAGCAGGACGGCCGGGGAGGCGTAGTTCTCGCTGGCGATCAGCTTGAGCGAGGCGCGCTGGTCCTCCAGCTCCTGGCCGATGGCGGCGGCGATCCGCGGTTCGACGCCGGCCACGACGTCGAGGGCGCTGCGGAAGGCGGTGTCGGCCGCGGGGACGGCGGCGGTGTGGGGCGTCTGCTGGGGCTGGGCCATGGCGGTCTCCTGGCGGGGATGCGGGCGGCCCAGGCGCTCGGCAACTCGATGTGAGGAATCACGTCGACGTGAGGATCCACGGGACCGCTTCCCGATGGTCGATTCCATCCCTACGCGCCAGTCGCGGTCCACCGGGATCGTACCAACACCGCGAGGGGCTGCGGTGGAGGTCTCAGAATGCGGAACGATCGGCCCGCTTCGGGGCGTATGTCCGTTCTTCCGCAATGCCCGCGTTGCGGCGGAATGAAGCCGCCACAATTCCCGAAACAGTCCGGAATGAATTCCTCCGGAGTACCTTCCGATGATTTGCGGAACCCGGACACATCCGATCTGTTGTCGCTCGAACAGCCTCCGGGAAGCCCCCGGAGACCGACGTGGAAATGCCCGTCAGCGCACCCTCGCCCACGGGGCGGAGAAATTCGGGGAGTACGCCTCTCCTCGACACCCCGCTGCGCCTGCACACGTCGCTCGACGCGGCGCAGCGGCGGGAGCGCTCGGCAGAGCTACTGGAGCAGCTCGGGCTGTCCGCCGGGCACCTCGACCACCAACGGGTCGACGGAGGCCTCCCGGACGGCGGCCAGGTCGGTGAGGTGCCAGGGCCGCAGCCGGAACGAGCCTGCGGAAAGGGTTGGCACGATCAGGGACGGGACGGTCATGATCGAAGCGTGTCAGGTTCGATCAGGAAGGACTGGCGAATATGTCCGACATCGATCACACGGGTGTCGACCAGGAGCTCGTCGCCGCGGCCCAGAAGGTGGCCGAGCGGTACTCACGGGGCGACAACCACACCGTCGCGGCGGCCGGGCGCAATGCCGACGGGCGGATCGTCACGGCCGTGAACGTCTACCACTTCACCGGCGGCCCGTGCGCGGAGCTGGTGCTCATCGGGGCGGCGGCCGGGCAGGGGGCGTACGACCTCACCACGGTGGTGGCGGTCGGCGACCAGGGGCGCGGGGTAGTGGCGCCGTGCGGGCGCTGCCGCCAGGTGCTGCTGGACTACTTCCCCAAGGCGGAGGTCATCGTCGAGCGGGACGGGCAGCTGTGCGCGCTGCCGGTGCCGGACCTGCTGCCGGAGGCGTACATCTGGGCCGACCACCAGGACGACTGAACCGGGGCAGCGGTGCGCGCCGCTCGCCCTTCGTTCGGCTGCGCGAGGTTCGGCTGCGCGAGCGGCTCAAGGCGTTAACGTGCTGACGACGTGACATCGCTTGCACGTCCTGATGGGCCACTCGGTGGCCCGCTCGCTCGGATGATCGTAACTTCCGCACGGCTGGCGTCCGTTCGCGTCGCGGGGATTGGCGGGTAGCGGACGCGACACTCGGGGCGGCGGGTCCGCCACGCGGGCGATACACCTGGTCGGGCGGGCAGTCGGGCGAACGCTAAGGCGGCCGGTCAGGCGGCCGGGACGATCCGTTCGACGATGGTGTCGATCAGTGCGGGCAGTCCGTCGGCGCCCAACACCTCGGGCAGGGTGAGGTGTTCGAGAATCAGGCCGGTCATGGCGAGGTAGAGGACCAGGACGGTCTCGCGGCCGCCCGGGAGGCCCTCGTCCAGGTGGTAGGCGATGTTGGCCTCCAGTTGGTCCCGGATGGTGCCGGTGAGCTGGGCCCGCAGTTCGGGGCGGCGGGTGGCCTCCAGGCGAAGTTCGAGCATCGCGAGGTAGCCGGCCCGGTCGGCGGCGATGCGACGGAAGACGTCGTGTATCAGGGCCGCGACCAGCGCGCGGTCGCGGGGGGCGCGCAGCAGTTCGGCCAGGATCGCCGGGTCGGGGGTGAGCCGCTGGTGGATGTGCCGGGCGGTCTGATGGAGCAGGTGGTCCCGGCTGGCGAAGTAGTTGGAGGCAGTGCCGTTGGGGACGCCAGCCTGGGCGTCGACCGCACGGAAGGTGAGGCCGCGGGCGCCCTCGCGGGCGAGGACCTCGATGGCGGCGTCGGCGAGGGCGGTGCGGCGGGCGGGGTTCTGAGCCATGGGCCGATTCTCCCTCCTGCGCTTCTGCGCGCCTCCAGGGGCTCGGGCGACTCGGGCTCGGGTTCGAACTCGGGCGACCCTCTTGCAACCACTACGGTCGAAGTACTATAAATGCAGTGGTTGATGGGGCGGGCCCAACCGGCCCGCGCCGCCTCGATCCCGTTCCTCGATCCCAAGGACCTGTGTGCGCAAGCTCAGCTACTTCATCGGTGCCACCATCGACGGCTTCATCGCCGCTCCGGACGGCGGCTACGACTTCTACGCCCCGTTCGTCACCGAGGACTACACCCCGACGCTCTTCGGCGAGTATCCGGAGACCGTCGCCACCCCCGGCCGCACGGCGGTCGGCATCGCGGATGAGCCCAACAAGCGCTTCGACACCGTGCTCCAGGGGCGCGGCAGCTACGACGCCGGGCTGGCCGTCGGCCTCACCAGCCCGTACGCCCACCTGCGGCAGATCGTCTTCTCCCGCACGTTGGAGTCGAGCCCCGACCCGGCGGTGGAGGTCACCGCCGAGGACCCGCTGAGCGTCGTCCGCCGGCTCAAGCAGGAGGACGGACTCGGCATCTGGCTCTGCGGGGGCGCCGACCTGGCCGGTCAGCTGCTGCCCGAGATCGACGAGCTGATCATCAAGCAGTACCCGGTGGTGGTCGGGTCGGGCATCCCACTGTTCCGCGCCGGCTTCGAGCCGCGCGCCTTCACGCTCACCGACAGCCGGATCTTCGAGCGCGGGAACGTGATCCTCACCTACGCGCGGACGTCGCCCTCGACGGACGCGGACGCGCCGGACGCCCTGAGCGCCCCGGACGCCGGCTGACGCTCACCACCAGGCACACACCGGCCACCACGATCGCCCCGCCCGCCAGGGTCGGGCCGGTCAGCGGCTCGGCCAGGATCAACCAGCCCAGCAGCACCGCGACCACCGGGTTCACGTACGCGTAGGTGGCGACCAGGGTCAGCGGCGCCGAGCGCAGCAACCAGGCGTACGCGGTGAAGGCGAGCAGCGAGCCGAACAGCACCAGGTAGGCGAGGGCCAGCCAGGACCGGCCGGAGACGGCCGAGGGGTCGAAACCGCGCTGCTCACCGCGCGCCAGTCCGATCAGCAGATTGCAGAAGCCGCCGGCCAGCATCTGGTACGCGCTCGCGGCGAGCACATTGCCCGGCATCGGGATCCGCTTGCTCACGAAGGAGCCGGCTGCCCAGGTCAGCGTGGCGCAGATGATCAGGATCACGCCGAGCGGCTTGACCGACCCGCCGATCGCGGGGGCGGACAGCACGCCGAGGCCGACCAGGCCGAGCAGCACCCCGACGGTCTCGGCGGGCTTCGGGCGCTCGCCGCCGAAGGCCGTCAGCACGACCATCCACAGCGGGACGGCGGCCACCAGCAGGGCGGCCAGACCGGATGGGACGGAGGTCTCGCCCAGTACCACCAGGCCGTTGCCGCCGGTCAGCAGCAGTACGCCGACCAGGGCGGCGGAGGCCAGCTGGCGCCCGCTCACCCGCAGGCCGGCCGGGCCCTGGCGGACCAGCAGGTAGCCGACCAGCATCAGGCTGGCGGTGAGGAAGCGGGCGGCGGCGGAGAGGAAGGAGGGCATCGTCTCCACCGCGATCCGGATCGCCAGATAGGTCGAGCCCCAGACGACGTAGACCACGCCGAGGGCCAGCCAGACGGCGCTGCCGAGGCGGGTGGCGGCGCCGGAGTCGGGGGACGGGGTGTCGGGAGCGGTCGGTTCGGTGGGGGTGGCGGGGATTGGGGGGTTTACGGGGGCGGTGGGGGTGCCGGGGGTCGATGCCGGTTGGGAAGAGGCGGGCGGTGTCATGTGTGTCCCCCTTGGACGCTGCTGGCCGAACATCCGACATGACAGCGCATTGGGCGCCCGCTGCGCCAGTGGGTATCACGGATCGGGCAGCAGGACGTACCGTGGGCGCTGCCGCACCGAGGAGGTCGAACCCGTGTCCGCGCCCGAGGAGGCCCTGCCGGTCGAGGAGGCCCTGCCGTTCTTCGTGTACGGCACGCTGCGCAGCGGCGGCCGCAACCATGCCGTCCACCTGGCCGGGCGCTGTGTCGAGATCCGTCCGGCCGTACTCGAGGGCGCCGCGCTGCACTCGGGACCGGGGTTCCCGTACGCGGTGCCCGATCCGACGCCCGGACGCCGGATCGTGGGCGAGCTGATCACCGTACGGCCGGGCGCGTACGCCGGGGCGCTCGCGACACTGGACGAGCTGGAGGAGTGCCGGGCGGACGGGACGGGGCTGTACGTACGGCGGCAGTTGGCGGTGCGGACGACGACGGGGGAGCAGCGGGAGGCCTGGGTCTACCTCGCCGGGCTGGCCGCCGAGGCGCGGCTGCGGGCGTGGCCGGCGCTGATCGCCTCAGGGGACTGGGCGGACCGGTGAGGCACGGCGGGTGTCGGCCGGCGGGCAGTGGCTGACGGCCGACGGCTGACGGCCGACGGCCGACGGCCGACAACGTTCAGCTGACAGCTTTCAGCGTTCAAAGTCTGAATTCTGTCAGCTGAACTCTGGTCGGCGTCACCCGTCGCCCGTCACCTCGCCGGAGACCAGCCGCAAACAGCCGGGTAGGCTGCCCCGGCTGGTAGATCCACAACGCATTGGCCCGCCGAACGACGAGGAGCCACCCGGTGCCCGAGCTGCCCCCTCCGATCACCGTCGTCGGGATCGGGGCCGACGGCTGGCCCGGCCTGGCCGCGACCTCCCGGGCCGCGCTGCAGTCCGCCGGAGTGATCATCGGCGGCCCCCGGCAGCTGGACCTGCTCCCCCATGACGAGGTCGCCGCCGAGCGCGTGCCCTGGCCGTCCCCGCTGCGCCCAGCCGTCCCCAGACTGCTCGCCGCCCACGCCGACCGCCGCATCGCCGTCCTGGCCAGCGGCGACCCGATGTTCTACGGCATCGGCCGCACTCTCGCCGAGACCGTCGGCGCCGAGCGGCTGCGCGTGTTGCCGCACCCCTCCTCAGTCTCCTTCGCCTGCGCCCGGCTCGGCTGGCCGCTGGAGGCCACCGAGGTGATCAGCCTGGTCGGCCGCCCGCTGGACACCCTCGCGCTCGCCCTCCACCCCGGCCGCCGACTGCTGGTGCTCAGTGCCGACGCCGCCACCCCGGCCGCCGTCGCCGCACTGCTCACCGGGCACGGGTACGGCGCCGCCCGCCTGCGTGTCCTCGAACAGCTCGGCTCCCCCACCGAGCGCCTGCTCGACGGCCCCGCCGACGGCTGGCCGCACCCGGCCGGCGATCCGCTGAACGTCATCGCCGTCGAACTCGGCGACGGTCCCCGCAGCTCCCTCGTCCCCGGCCTGCCCGATGCCTCGTACGAGAGCGACGGCCAGCTCACCAAGCGGCACGTGCGCGCCGCCACCCTCGCCACGCTCGCCCCCTCCCCCGGCGAACTGCTCTGGGACGTCGGCGGCGGCTCCGGCTCGATCGCCATCGAGTGGCTGCGCGCCCACCGCGACTGCCAGGCCGTCAGCATCGAACGTGACCCGGTCCGGGCCGAGCGCATCGCCCGCAACGCACGCCGCCTCGGCGTGCCCCGGCTTCGGGTCGCGACCGGCCCCGCCCCCGCCGCGCTCGCCGAACTCCCCACCCCCGACGCGGTGTTCATCGGTGGCGGCCTCACCGCGCCCGGCCTGCTGGACAGTTGCTGGGCCGCGCTGCGCCCCGGCGGCCGGCTGGTCGCCAACACCGTGACGCTGGAGTCCGAGGCGCTGCTCACCGAGTGGTACCGGCGCCACGGCGGGGAGCTCGTCAAACTGGCCGTCGCCCACGCCGTCCCGGTGGGCGGCTTCACCGGGTGGCGGCAGGCCATGCCGGTCACCCAGTGGTCCGCCGTCAAGCCCAACACCCCCCAGGAGGACGCCTCGTGACCGTCTACTTCATCGGAGCCGGCCCGGGCGCCGCCGACCTGATCACCCTGCGCGGCCAGCGTGTCCTGGCCCGCGCCGAGGTCTGTCTCTACGCCGGCAGCCTGGTCCCGCGCGAGCTGCTGGACGAGTGCCCGTCCGGTGCCCGCCTGATCGACACCGCGCAGCTCAACCTGGACCAGATCACCGCCGAGCTGGTCGCCGCCCATCAGGCGGGCCAGGACGTGGCCCGGCTGCACTCCGGCGACCCGTCCGTCTTCTCGGCCGTCGCCGAGCAGATGCGCCGCCTGGACGCGGCCGGCGTCCCGTACGAGGTGGTCCCCGGTGTGCCCGCGTTCGCTGCCGCCGCGGCCGCGCTGAAGCGGGAGTTGACGGTGCCGACCGTCGGCCAGACCGTGATCCTCACCCGGATCGCCAAGCGCGCCACCCCCATGCCCGAGGGCGAGGACCTCGCCACCCTGGGCCGCAGCGGCGCCCTGCTGGTGCTGCACCTGGCCGCCGGGTACGTGGACGACGTGGTCGAGCAGCTGCTCCCGCACTACGGCGCCGACTGCCCGACCGCCGTGGTCGCGATGGCCAGCCGCCCCGACGAGCTGGTGCTGCGCGGCACGCTCGCCGACATCGCCGAGCAGGTCAAGGCCGCGGGCGTGGTCCGCACCGCCGTCATCATCGTCGGCCGGACGCTCGCCGCCGAGCAGTTCCGCGACAGCCACCTCTACTCGGCGGACCGCGAGCGCCCGCACGAGCCCTGCGGCGCATGACGCGGCACATCCTGATCCTCGGCGGGACCACCGAGGGGCGGGCGCTGGCCGCCGCCCTCGCCCCGTCCCCGCACAAGGTCACCAGCTCGCTGGCCGGCCGGGTCGCCCAACCCCGGCTGCCCGCCGGGGAGGTGCGGATCGGCGGCTTCGGCGGACCGGAGGGCCTGGCCGCCTGGCTATGCGCCGAACGGGTGAACGCCGTGGTGGACGCCACCCACCCGTTCGCCGCCGGGATCTCGCACAACGCCGCCCTCGCGGCCGCCGCCACCGACGTGCCGCTGCTGGTGCTGCGCCGCCCCGGCTTCACCCGCGTCCCCGGGGACCGCTGGCACCCCGCCCCCTCGCTCGCGGCGGCCGCCGATCTGCTGCCCGGCCTGGGGCGGCGCGTCTTCCTCACCACCGGGCGACAGGGCATCGCCGCCTTCGCCCACCTCGACGGGGTCCACTTCCTCGCCCGCTCGGTGGACCCGCCCGAGCCACCGTTGCCACCCTCCTTCGAAGTCCTGCTGGACCGCGGGCCGTTCACGCTGGACGGCGAGCGGGCCCTGCTGCGCGAGCACCGGATCGACGTCCTGGTCACCAAGGACAGCGGCGGCGCCGCGACCGCGCCCAAGCTCACCGCCGCGCGCGAACTCCGGCTGCCGGTGGTCATGGTGGAGCGCCCGCCGGTCCCGGACGGCGTGCCGGTCGCGCCGGACGTACCGGGCGCGGTGCACTGGCTGGAGCAACTGCCGTAGGGCGTCCACCCAGTGAAATTGCCGGGCGGCCGCCGTTTGCCGGGGCCGTCGGACGCTGGTGTGCTGCCACTCCGGCTACAACCGCTCGGGCTCGGTGGTCGCGCAGGCGCTGGTCGACCTCGGGCACGAGAGCGGCGAGGCGATCCGGCTGGTCCGGGAGCGGCGTTCGCCCTGGGCACTGAACAACCCGGTGTTCGTGGACTACCTGAACACCGGGTTGGACGTCGCGGTGCCGCTGACCGGCCTCAACGGGTGGGGCCGGTCTTCCTGATGACTGGCCGTCAGGACGGTCAGATGTCGCGGAAGGTCTCGATCTGCGCGCCGATCGAGTTGAGGCGCTCGGCCAGGTCCTCGTAACCGCGGTTGATGACGTAGACGTTGCGCAGGACGGAGGTGCCCTGGGCGGCGAGCATGGCGAGCAGGATGACCACGGCCGGGCGCAGCGCGGGCGGGCACATCATCTCGGCGGCGCGCCAGCGGGTCGGACCCTGGACCAGCACGCGGTGCGGGTCGAGCAGCTTGACGTCCGCGCCGAGCCGGGTCAGCTCGGTGAGGTAGATCGCGCGGTTGTCGTAGACCCAGTCGTGGATCATCGTGGTGCCGTGTGCGGCCGCCGCGATGGCGGCGAAGAACGGCACGTTGTCGATGTTGATGCCGGGGAACGGCATCGGGTGGATGGTGTCTATCGGCGCGGTCAGCTTGGACGGGCGCACGGTGAGGTCGACCAGGCGGGTGTGGCCGTTGTGGGCCCGGTACTCCGGGGTCCGGTCGTAGTCGAGGCCCATGCCCTCCAGCACCGCGAGCTCGATCTCCAGGAACTCGATCGGCACCCGGCGGATCGTCAGCTCGGAGGCGGTGACCACGGCGGCGGCGAGCAGGCTCATCGCCTCCACCGGGTCCTCGGCCGGGGTGTAGTCGACGTCGCAGGTGATCTCCGGGACGCCGTGGACGGTGAGGGTGGTGGTGCCGATGCCCTCGATCTTGACGCCCAGCTCCTCCAGGAAGAAGCAGAGGTCCTGGACCATGTAGTTGGGCGAGGCGTTGCGGATGACGCTGACGCCGTCGTGCCGCGCGGCGGCCAGCAGGGCGTTCTCGGTGACGGTGTCCCCGCGCTCGGTCAGCACGATCGGGCGGTCCAGCGGGGCGCCGGGCTCGACCGAGGCGTGGTAGGCGCCGCCGGTGGTGGCGACCTCCAGGCCGAAGCGGCGAAGCGCGGTCAGGTGCGGCTGGACGGTGCGGGTGCCGAGGTCGCAGCCGCCCGCGTACGGGATGGCGAAGCGCTCGGCGCGGTGCATCAGCGGGCCGAGGAACATCAGCACGCTGCGGGTGCGGCGGGCGGCCTCGACGTCCATCGCGGCGAGGTCGAGCTCGGCCGGCGGGGTGAGTTCGAGGTCGCGGCCGTCGTTGATCCAGCGGCTCTTGACGCCGATGCTGGTGAGCACTTCGAGGATGCGGTAGACCTCCTCGATCCGGGCGACGCTGCGGATCGTGGTGCGGCCGGTGGTGAGCAGCGAGGCGCAGAGGATCGCCACGCAGGCGTTCTTGCTGCTGCGGACGTCGATCGCGCCGGAGAGTCGGGTGCCGCCGGTGACGCGCAGGTGCATCGGGCCGGAGTAGCCGAGGGAGACGATCTCGCTGTTGAGGGCATCGCCGATGCGGGCGATCATCTCAAGGCTGACGTTCTGCTTGCCCTGTTCGATGCGGTTGACCGCGCTCTGGCTGGTGCCGAGTGCCTCTCCGAGCTGCGCCTGGGACCAGCCGCGGTGCTGGCGCGCGGTACGGATGAGGGTGCCGATACGGTTGAGGTAGTCGCCTGTCACCCGGCAGACCATATCTCATGGTTGAGATTGCGACAGAATCAAGGGTGGGCGATGCACCGCTTTTGTCCGTTTCTCACCCCGTATAGGCATCAGATCTTCACATCACCACGCGGTGGCGTTGAGCTTCCGCTGCACGAGCGAGGCACTCAACTCGACGCTCCTCAGGGCCCGAGCGGTTCCGCGCGACCGACGACGGTGCCCGCGCGGTCGATGCAGATGACGTCCACCGTGACCGGCGAACCCAGCAGCACGTCGAGCGCGGTCGCCCGGGCCGCCTCGGCGACCAGGTCCCCGAGCGGCACCCCGGCCGCACGACACAGCTGCACCGCCTCCAGCCCGGTGTTGGCACCCGCCACCGCCTGGGCGAGCTCCTCCTCCGCCCCACCACGCCGGGCCAGTTCGGCCAGATAGCCCTTGTCCACCTGGGAGCGCGCGGAGTGCAGGTCGAGGTGACCGTACGCGAGCTTGGACAGCTTGGCGAAGCCACCCGCGATGGTCAGCCGGGGCACCGGGTGGCGCTTGAGGTACTTGAGGACGGCGCCGGCGAAGTCGCCCATGTCGAGCAACGCGTCCTCGGGCAGTCCGTGCACCGCGACGGCGACCTTCTCCGAGGTCGAACCGGTGCAGCCCGCCACGTGGGTGCGCCCCGCCGCCCGGGCCACGTCCACACCGCGGCGGATCGAGTCGATCCAGGCCGAGCAGGAGTAGGGGACGACGACCCCGGTGGTGCCGAGGATGGAGAGTCCGCCGAGGATGCCCAGACGCGGGTTCCAGGTCGAGCGGGCGATCTCCTCCCCGCGGTCGACGGAGACCTCGACCACCACGTCCCCGCTGCCGCCGTGCGCCGCCGCCACCTCGGCCACCGCGTCCCGGATCATCTGCCGGGGCACCGGGTTGATCGCGGGCTCGCCGACCGGCAGCGGCAGGCCCGCCTTGGTGACCGTCCCGACCCCGGGGCCCGCCCGAAACACCACCCCGGCGCCGGGTTCGCCGGCCCGTACGGTCGAGCGGATCAGCGCGCCGTGGGTGACGTCGGGGTCGTCCCCGGCGTCCTTGACCACCCCGGCCATGGCACTGACCGGCCGACCGTCGGAGGTCTCCAGTTCCTCGGCGGCGAGGGCGAAGGCGGGCTGCTGGCCCTTCGGGAGGGCGATGGTCACCGGGTCCGGGAAGTCGCCGGTGAGCAGCGCGGTGTAGGCGGCCTTGGTGGCGGCGGTGGCGCAGGCGCCCGTCGTCCAGCCGTGCCGCAGGCCGCTGCTCTTCAGCTGGCCGGCCCGGCCTCCCGCCTCGGCTCCCGCTGCGGCCACCTGCGCCTCACTTCCGAACGTCCGAGCGTCGGACCGCGCTCGCGCGCCGTCCCGCTTGCCCCGGCGGCCGCACCGGCCGTCGCCGCCGATTTTCCCCCATCCGGTCGGCGCCGCGCCGACCGGGGTGGCGGTACGCGTCCCGGTCCGCCCACGGCGGCCGCCCCGTGCGTGAGCTGCGCAGCAGGCGCCGCCCCGCGTTCCCGAGAAGTTCTCTGCACCGGCCTAACACCCTGCGCCTACCCGTGGGTAATCTGGCGGTCCGCCAGAAGTGCGGGTTCATGACACTCAGGTCCGGTGGACGGGGCGTTCGCCCGGCCGGGCCATCAGCATGTGGGGGTTTTTGTGGCAGGGATGAAACGTCGTACGTTCCTCACGGGTACGTCGGTGGCCGCCGCCTGGTCGGCCCTGTCTCTCGGCGGCGCCCAGTTCGCCTCGGCCGCGGCGCGCGATCAGGCGCTGGCGACCACGGCCGCACGGGCCGTCAAGGTCACCGGCACCACCCTGGAGCAGGTGGCCACGCCGGTCGGCACCGGATCCTACAAGCGGCTGACGGCCGGGCCCGGCTGGCCGCTGGTGGTGCGCGGGGACCTCGCGGCGCCGGGCGCCGGGCGGGACGACCGCCGCACCGGGCTGGCCAGCTTCGTGCAGTTCAGCGACCTGCACCTGGTGGACACCGAGTCCCCGGTGCGATTCGAGTTCCTGGCCAAGAGCAACGGCAGTGCCTACCGGCCGCAGGAGGCCCTGAACGCCCGTGGCGTGTCGTCCCTGGTCGAGCGGGTCAACTCGCTCGACGGCGGCCCCTACACCGGGATGCCGTTCAGCATGGTGATGGCCACCGGCGACAACACCGACAACCACGAACTGGCCGAGCTCGACTGGTACCTCACAGTCATGGGCGGCGGCCGGATGGCCCAGAACACCGGTGACCCCAACCGCTACGAGGGCGTGCAGAACTCGGGCAACTCGGCCTTCTGGAACCCCGAACTCGCCTACAACGACAGCTACAAGGCGAAGGGCTTCCCGCAGGTACCCGGCTTCCTCTCGGCCGCCGGCCGGCCCTTCGACGCGCCGGGCCTGCACACCCCCTGGTACACGACGGTCGGCAACCACGACGACAGCATCGAGGGCACGCTGCCGGACTTCGGGCTGCTGAACGAGCTCTACACCGGCGAGTTCAAGCTGGAGGGCTGCGACGACGCAACCGCGGGCCAGCTGATGGACTCGCTGCGCCGCGACCCGGCGGGCGCCGTGCTGCTGCTGGCCAAGCTGCTCGCCAACGGCGAGGCCGTGCGCCGGGTGACCCCGGACGAGCGCCGGCACCCGTTCACGCTCAAGGAGTTCGCCCAGGCCCACCTCGACGCGGCCGTCACCGGCGCGGGCCCGCACGGGCACGGCTTCACCTCGGACATGGTGAGCAGCGGCAAGCTCTACTACACCTTCCGGATCTCGGAGAAGGTGGTCGGCATCAGCCTGGACACCACCAACCAGGCCGGATTCGCCGACGGCTCCCTGGGTACCTCCCAACTGCGCTGGCTGGAGCAGCAGTTGAAGGAACACAGCGGACACTGGTACGACACCAACGGGAACCGGGTGACGGGCGGCAACACCGACGACGTGATCCTGGTCTTCAGCCACCACACCAGCGGCTCGATGGGCAACCTGCTGCCGGACCCGCGCAACATCTTCGAGAAGCGGCACGACGGCAACGAGCTGGTCGCGTTGCTGCAGCGCTACCCGAACGTGGTCGCGTGGGTGAACGGGCACACCCACATGAACAAGATCACGGCGCACGGCCACCAGGTGCCGGAGCGGGCGTTCTGGGAGATCAACACCGCCTCGCACATCGACTACCCGCAGCACGGGCGCATCATCGAGGTCGCGGACAACGGGGACGGCACGCTCTCCCTGTTCACCACGCTGATCGAGTCCTCCGCGCCGTACACGACCGACTTCGGCAGCACCTCGGACGCCAACCTCGCGGCGCTGTACCGCGAGCTGTCGTACAACGACCCCAACGGGAGGGTCTCGGCCCTGCTGGGCGCCGGGGAGGACCACAACACCGAGCTGCTGATCACCAAGCCGACCCGGTGACAGGCGGCGGCCGTCGGTCGGACACGGGCCGACCGACGGCCGCTGGCCACTGCTGCCGGCCGCTGACTGCCGGCCGGCGACCGTCAGTCGTCCGCCGCCGGCGCCCTGCCCGTCACGCCTCCGGGTAGCGCCGAGGCGTCCAGACGACCTCCACGCCGCCGCCCCGCTCGACCGCCCGGGTCTGCGAGGAGCCGATCAGCAGGATCGTCCGCATGTCGACCAGCGCCGGGTCCAGCTCGCCCAGCTTGACGATCCGGATCCGCTCGGTCGGGCCGCCGACGTCGCGCGCCATCACCACCGGGGTCTCCGGCGCGCGGTACTCCAGCAGCAGGTCCCGAGCCAGGCCGACCTGGGTGGTGCGGGACTTCGAACCCGGGTTGTACAGCGCCAGCACGAGGTCCGCCTCGGCGGCGGCGCGCAGCCGCCTGGCCACCACGTCCCAGGGCTTGAGCCGGTCCGACAGCGACACCGTCGCGTAGTCGTGCCCCAGCGGGGCCCCGGCCCGGGAGGCGGCCGCGTGGGCGGCGGTCATCCCGGGGAGCACCCGCACCGGCACGTCCCGGTACGCCTCCTCGCAGGCGACTTCCAGCACCGCGGTGGCCATCGCGAAGACGCCCGGGTCGCCCGAGGAGACCACCGCGACCCGGTGCCCGCGCCGGGCGAGCTCCAAGGCGAACTCGGCGCGCTCCGACTCCACCTTGTTGTCCGAGCCGTGCCGCCGCTGCCCCGGCCGCTCCGGCACCCGGTCCAGGTAGGTGGTGTAGCCGACCAGGTCGGTGGCCTCGGCCAGCGCGCCGCGCGCATCGGGGGTGAGCCAGAGCGGCCCGGCCGGCCCGGTGCCGACCACGGTCACGCTGCCCGTGCCGTCCGACAGCCGCACGGTCGGCTCCAGCGGCGCGACCTTGCTCGGCAGCACCGCCACCGAGAAGTACGGGACGGTCTCGCCGTCGACCTCCGCGAGTGGCGCGATGCGCTCCCCCGCCATGAAGGCGCGCTCGACGTACTGGGCGTCCGCCAGCCGCCCGGCCCGCTCCAGCGCCCGCCGGACGGTCGGGAAGGTGCGGCCCAGCTTCATGATCACGGCGGAGTCGGCGGAGGCGATCCGCGCCGTCAGCTCCTCCTCGGGCAGGGTGCCCGGGATGACGGTGAGCGTCTCCTCGGCCTCGGTCAGCGGCTGTCCGAGCCGGGCCGCCGCCGCGCTGACCGAGGTCACGCCGGGCACCACCTCGGTCGGGTAGCGGTGCGCCAGCCGCTTGTGCATGTGCTGGTAGGAGCCGTAGAACAGCGGGTCGCCCTCGGCGAGGACCACCACGTCGCGTCCGGCGTCCAGGTGGGCGGCCAGCCGGGCGGCGGCCTCCTCGTAGAACTCGTCCAGCGCGCCCCGGTAGCCGCCCGGGTGGTCGGTGGTCTCGACGGTGAGCGGGTAGACCAGCTTCTCCTCGATCTGACCACCAGTCAGATACCGCTCGGCGATCGAGCGCGCGATGGAGCGGCCGTGCCGGGCGCTGTGGTACGCCACCACGTCGGCCTTGCCGATGAGTTCGGCCGCACGGACGGTCACCAGCGAGGGATCGCCCGGGCCGAGACCGACACCGTACAGTCGGCCGACAGCGACCTGATGCTCCGTCATTCTTCTTCGCTCGCAATCGCGTTGATGGCGGCGGCGGCGATCGCGCTGCCGCCGCGCCGACCGCGCACCACCAGGTGCTCCAGGCCGGACGGGTGCTCGGCCAGTGCCTGCTTGGACTCGGCGGCGCCGATGAAGCCGACCGGGACGCCGATCACCGCGGCCGGGCGCGGCGCGCCCGCCTCGATCATCTCCAGCAGGCGGAACAGCGAGGTCGGCGCGTTGCCGACGGCGACCACCGCGCCCTCGAGGCGGGGCAGCCACAGCTCCATGGCCGCCGCGCTGCGGGTGTTGCCCATCTTCCGCGCGAGTTCGGGCACCGACGGGTCGGTGAGGGTGCAGATCACCTCGTTGTCGGCGGGCAGCCGCCTGCGGGTGACACCGCTCGCGACCATGTTGACGTCGCAGAGAATGGGCGCACCGGCGTGCAGCGCCGCGCGCGCCGAGGCGACCACGCCGGGCGAGTACACCAGGTCCTCGACCAGGTCGACCATCCCGCAGGCGTGGATCATCCGCACCGCGACCTGGGAGACGTCCGCCGGGAGGGCGGCCAGATCGGCCTCCGCGCGGATGGTGGCAAAGGACTGGCGGTAGATGGACGCGCCGTCCTTCTCGTACTCGATCACTTCGTGGTCCTCCTGGCCTCGGCGACCGCCTCGGCCATCTGCTCGTTCCTCACGTCCACGGAAGAACCCGCGGCCGTCGCCGACCCCTTGACCGTCACCCGGTAGCCGTGCCCGGTGGCGAGCACGTCCACCCACCGCCCGGCCGGGTGGCCGCAGCGCCGTTCGCAGCCGGACCAGTGCACCGGCAGTCCGCCCGGTCCGGACACCGATGCCCGGGCCACGCCCGGCTCCAACGCCCGGGCCGCGTCCGCCCGGACGTCGGCCAGCGACTTGGCGCAGCCCGGCAGGCCGGTGCAGGCGGTGGCCCGCTCCCAGGCCGAGCCGGGCACGGTCCGGAAGCCGGCCGATTCCAGCGCTGGCAGCCGGTCGGCCGGGGCGCCGGGCAGGACCGCGCCGCGCCAGGGGGTCAGCCGCAGCTCACCGGCCGAGGCGGCGACCAGCGCACGCCACTGCGCGGCGCTCGCCCGCCCGAAGCGCATGCCCAGCGAGAGTCCGGCGGGCAGCGCGCCGACGGCGGGCGCCGCACCGGTGAGGGCAGGCAGTGGCACCGTGCCGGCCGGCAGCAACTCGGGCACCTCGCGCAGGTGCCAGGCCTTGCGGCCGGCGGTCCGCAGCGCGTCCAGGAAGGTGCGGGCCGCGTCCAGTACGGCCGTCACCTCCCGCCCGGGCTCGACCGGGTGTCCGTCGGCGGCGCGCCCGAGGCGCAGTACGGCAGGCCCGTCCGAAGCTGCGATCAATGTCACATCGGCGTCGAGCGCGGCGACGTCGCCCCGCCCGTCGTCCAGCGCGAACAGGAACTTGCCGGAGAGTGCGGCCGCCCAGTCGCTCGCGCACAGCCGCGCGTCCAGTTCCCGCACCCAGGCCTGTACATCGGCCGAATCGGCCGGGCCCAGCCCCGCCAGCGGCGAGGCGACGATGTTGCGCACCCGCTCGTGGGTGTCGGAGGGCAGCAGGCCGACGACGCGCAGCCGGTCGGCGAGTTCGGCGCCGCAGTCCGCGGCCAGGCCGCGGAGTTGGACGTTGCCGCGTGAGGTGGTCTCCAACTCGCCGTCGCCCAGGGCCTCTGACGCCTCGGCCAGCGCCAGTGCCTGACGTTCCGTCAGCAGTCCCCCGGGCAGGCGGATCCGGGCGAGGGCGCCGTCGTCGGCCGGGTGCAGACGAAGCGCCCCGGGGCAGGCGTCCGGGCGCCCCCGGTCGGGCACCGCGGCGCCCGGCGCGGTGGCGTCGGATGTCGGTGGCATGGCGGCGAGCATACAGATGATCTGATCGGTTGCCTCCGTCCGCTGCATCACACCCGGCATCACCCGGAGCCGCCCGGCAGCACACCCGGCTCGCGCCCCGGCCCGCACGCCCACTCGCACGCCCGGCCGGCGCACCGGGAGGTGCGCCGCCCCCGCGGCCCGCCGCAACCGCCCGTACGCCGCGACCGCCCGTACACCGCCTCCGCGCCGGACGTGGCGGAGTTCGCCCTCCCCCAGGTCAGCCGCACCCCGTACGATGCTGGCGGGCGGTCCCAGCGGACCGCCCGTACGCCAGCGACGGCGCAGGGGAGGAAACCGGTGCAAGCCCGGTGCGGTCCCGCCACTGTGACCGCGGTTCACCGGGAGACCGGTCGGCCGCGGGAGCCAGGAACTCCCGCCGTCCTCCACCGGCCCGGGGCGCGGACCCCGAGGAAGGCAGAAATGCACCCGCGCTGTCGCATGCCCGCGCCCGTGTCCCCGGCCACCACCGCGGCCACCCCGGCCACCCCGGCCACCCTGGCCACCGACAAGGCCGGGAGGGCCTTCACATGATCCTGCTGCTGTCGACGTCCGACACCGACCTGCTCAGTGCCCGCGCCTCGACCGGCCCGGTCCCGTACCGGCTGGGCAACCCTGCCCGGCTGTCCCCCGAGGACCTGCCCGAGCTGCTGGAGGGCACCGAACTCGTGGTGGTCCGTCTGCTCGGCGGGCGCCGTGCCTGGCAGGAGGGCCTGGACGCACTGCTGGCCGGCCCCCGCCCGGTGGTCGTGCTGACCGGTGAGCAGGCCCCCGACGCCCAGCTGATGGAGTTGTCCACCGTCCCGGCCGGCATCGCCGCCGAGGCGCACGCCTACCTCGCCCACGGTGGCGCGGCCAACCTGGCCGAGCTGGGCGCCTTCCTCTCCGACACCGTGCTGCTGACCGGCCACGGCTTCGCCCCGCCCGCCTCCGCCCCGGCCTGGGGCCCGCTGGAGCGCACAGCCACGGTGACCGAGGGCCCGAAGGTGGCGGTGCTCTACTACCGCGCCCACCACATGAGCGGCAACACCGCCTTCGTGGAGACCCTCTGCCGGGCGGTCGAGGACCAGGGCGCCCAGGCCACGGCCTACTACTGCGCCTCGCTGCGCGGCGCCGAGCCCGAGCTGCTGGCCGCGCTCGGCGAGGCCGACGCGATCGTCACCACCGTGCTGGCCGCCGGCGGCACCCGCCCGGCGGACGCCCAGGCCGGCGGCGACGAGGACGCCTGGGACGCCGGCGCGCTGGCCGCGCTGGACCGCCCGATCCTGCAGGCGCTCTGCCTCACCTGGTCGCGCGCCCAGTGGGAGGCCAGCGACGACGGCCTGTCCCCGCTGGACACCGCCACCCAGGTCGCGGTGCCGGAGTTCGACGGCCGCCTGATCACCGTCCCGTTCTCCTTCAAGGAGCTGGACGAGGACGGCCTGACCGTCTACGTCGCCGACCCGGAGCGCGCCGCCCGCGTCGCCGGCACCGCCGTCCGGCACGCCCGGCTGCGGCACACCCCGGCCGCCGAGCGCCGCCTCGCGCTGGTCCTGTCCGCCTACCCGACCAAGCACGCCCGGGTCGGCAACGCCGTCGGCCTGGACACCCCGGCCAGCGCGGTCCGCCTGCTGGACCGGCTGCGCGCGGAGGGCATGGACCTCGGCGACGACCTGCCCGCGTTCGACGACGGCGAGGATGGTCACGAGGGCGACGCGCTGATCCACGCACTGATCGCGGCCGGCGGCTACGACCAGGACTGGCTGACCGAGGACCAGCTGGCCCGCAACCCGGTCCGCATCCCCGCCGCCGACTACCGCCGCTGGTACGCGACGCTCCCGCAGGGTCTGCGCGAGCAGGTCGAGGAGCACTGGGGCCCGGCCCCCGGCGAGCTGTACGTCGACCGCTCGCAGAACCCGGACGGCGACATCGTGCTCGCCGCGATCCGCTCCGGGAACCTGCTGGTGCTGATCCAGCCGCCGCGTGGGTTCGGTGAGAACCCGGTCGCCATCTACCACGACCCCGACCTGCCGCCGAGCCACCACTACCTGGCCGCCTACCGCTGGATCGAGGCCGCGCAGGAGGACGGCGGCTTCGGCGCCCACGCCGTCATCCACCTCGGCAAGCACGGCAACCTGGAGTGGCTGCCCGGCAAGACCGCCGCGCTGTCCGCCGAGTGCGGGCCGGACGCCGTGCTCGGCGACCTGCCGCTGATCTACCCCTTCCTGGTCAACGACCCGGGCGAGGGCACCCAGGCCAAGCGCCGCGCCCACGCCACCCTGGTCGACCACCTGGTGCCGCCGATGGCCCGCGCCGACTCCTACGGCGACATCGCCCGCCTGGAGCAGCTGCTCGACGAGCACTCCAACATTGCCGCGATGGACCCGGCCAAGCTGCCCGCGATCCGCGCCCAGATCTGGACCCTGATCCAGGCCGCCAAGCTGGACCACGACCTCGGCCTGGACGAGCGCCCCGAGGACGACGGCTTCGACGACTTCCTGCTGCACGTCGACGGCTGGCTCTGCGAGGTCAAGGACGCCCAGATCCGCGACGGCCTGCACGTCCTCGGCCAGGCCCCGGCCGGCACCGACCGGGTCAACATCGTGCTCGCCATCCTGCGCGCCCGGCAGATCTGGGGCGGCGTGAGCGCACTGCCCGGTCTGCGCGAGGCGCTCGGCCTGGACGAGGCCGCGCTCACCCTCGGCGCCACCGACGCGGCCGAGGCGCAGGCCCGCGCCCTGGTCGAGGCGATGGAGGCCGAGGACTGGGCGTCCGAGGCGGTGGAGAAGGTCGCCGCCGGGCTGCCGGAGGCCGTCCGCGAGGTGCTGACCTTCGCCGCCACCCAGGTGGTACCGCGGCTGTCCGCCACCACCGACGAGCTGGACGCCGTGCTGCACGCGCTCCAGGGCGGCTTCGTCCCCGCCGGGCCGTCCGGCTCGCCGCTGCGCGGCCTGGTCAACGTGCTGCCGACCGGCCGCAACTTCTACTCCGTCGACCCGAAGGCCGTGCCCAGCAAGCTCGCGTGGGAGACCGGCCAGGCGCTCGCCTCCTCGCTGATCGACCGCTACCGGGCCGACAACGACGGCACCTACCCGCCCTCGGTCGGGCTCTCGCTCTGGGGCACCAGCGCGATGCGCACCGCCGGTGACGACATCGCCGAAGCCTTCGCCCTGCTCGGCGTCCGCCCGGTCTGGGACGACGCCTCGCGCCGGGTCACCGGTCTTGAGCCGATCCCGCTGGACGAGCTGGGCCGCCCGCGCATCGACGTCACGCTGCGCATCTCCGGCTTCTTCCGGGACGCCTTCCCGCACGTGGTCGCCCTGCTGGACGACGCGGTGCGCCTGGCCGCGGCCCAGGAGGAGGCCGACGCGGACAACTTCGTCCGGGCCCACGTGCAGGCCGACCTCGCGGTGCACGGCGACGAGCGCAAGGCCACCGTCCGGGTCTTCGGCTCCCGGCCGGGCACCTACGGCGCGGGCCTGCTCCAGCTGATCGACAGCCGGGACTGGCGCACCGACGCCGACCTGGCCGAGGTGTACACGGTCTGGGGCGGCTACGCGTACGGCCGCGGGCTGGACGGGCGCCCGGCGCGCGAGGAGATGGAGACCGCGTACAAGCGGATCACCGTCGCCGCGAAGAACACCGACACCCGCGAGCACGACATCGCCGACTCGGACGACTACTTCCAGTACCACGGCGGCATGGTGGCCACCGTCCGCGCCCTCACCGGCAAGGCACCGACCGCCTACATCGGCGACTCCACCCGCCCGGAGACGGTCCGCACCCGCACCCTGACCGAGGAGGCCGCCCGCGTCTTCCGCGCCCGGGTGGTCAACCCGCGCTGGATCGAGGCGATGCGCCGCCACGGCTACAAGGGCGCCTTCGAGATGGCCGCGACGGTCGACTACCTGTTCGGCTACGACGCCACGACCGGTGTGGTCGCGGACTGGATGTACGAGAAGCTGACCCAGGAGTACGTCCTCGACCCGGTCAACCGGGAGTTCCTGGCCGGCGCCAATCCGTGGGCGCTGCACGGGATCAGCGAGCGTCTGCTGGAGGCGGCCAGCCGCGGGCTGTGGGAGCAGCCGGACCCGCAGCTGATCGAGCAGCTGCAGGCCGCGTTCCTGGAGACCGAGGGCGACCTGGAGGGCGACGAGGGCTGACCCGTCGACACAAGGCCCACGTGTTCGAAACGTGGTGTTCCCGTCATCCATTCGGATGACGGGAATACTGGTGGCGTTCCGCGCCCGAGCGGACAATACGGGGCATGTCGCGTCGCATCGCTCCAGCCAGCCGAGCCCTGAGCACGACCAGCACCCCGGCCGCCACCTCGCCCGCCACCTCGCCCGCGACCTCGCCCGCGACCTCGCCGGCCGGGGAACGGGAACCGCGTGCGCCGCACCGGTACCGGGCGCGGCTCGGGGCGCTGGTGGCCGGGGCGGTGCCGGTGCTGGCGTTCCCCGCGCCGGGACAGGCCTGGCTGGCGTGGGTCGCGCTCGTCCCCGGGCTGCTGCTGATGCAGCGGGCGCCGTCCGGGCGGGAGGCGGCGGTGCGCGGCTGGTGGTTCGGGGCGGGGTTCATCCTCACCGCGATGTACTGGCTGGTGCCGTCCATCGGGCCGGGGCTGCCGGTGCTCGCGGTGCTGTTCGGGGCGCTGCAGGCGGCGGTCGGGTACGCGGTGCACCGGCTGCTGCGCCCGCCACTGACCACCCCTCGGGCACTGCTGGCGCTGTTGGTCGTCCCGGCGGTGTGGGTGACCACCGAGTACGCGCGTTCCTGGCAGGCGCTCGGCGGGCCGTGGGCGCTGCTCGGCGCCACCCAGTGGCAGCACCCGGCGATCCTCGGCCTGGCCTCGGCGGGCGGGATCTGGCTGGTCAGCGCGGCGGTGGCAGCGGTGAACACCGCGGTGCTGATCGTGCTGACCGCCGTGCACCGGCAGCCCCGGGCGGCCGCGGCGCTGGCCTCCGTGCTGGTGCTGGCCGCCGGTCCGGTGCTGTTCGCGCTGCGCCAGGCGCCGGTCCGCACCGGCGCCGCGACGGTGGCGCTGGTCCAGCCGGGCATCGTGGAGGACCCGCAGGCCCGGTTCGACGCGAGCGCCCAGGCCACCGCCGCCCTGGTCGGGCAGCCGGTGGACCTGGTGGTGTGGGGCGAGAGCAGCACCACCGCCGACCTGGACCACGACCCGGTCACACTGGACGCGCTGCGCCGGCTGTCCGCGACCACTGGCGCCGAGATCACGGCCGGGGAGGACGCGCGCAAGGCGGGCGGCAGGATCTCCAAGGACGCGGTGCTGGTCTCCCCGTCGGGCGTGGTGGACCGCTACCGCAAGATCCGGCTGGTGCCCTTCGGCGAGTACATCCCGCTGCGGCCAGCACTCGGCTGGATCGCCGGGGTCAGCCGGGCGGCGGGCGAGAACCGGGTACCTGGCACCGCCTTCCACCTGCTGCCGGCCGTCGACCGGGCGGGCAGGCCGCTGCCGGTCGGGGCACTGATCTGCTTCGAGTCGGCGTTCCCGGACATGGCCCGGACGGCGGCGCTCGACGGTGCCCGGGTGCTGGTCTACCAGTCCTCGACCTCGACCTTCCAGCACACCTGGGCGCCCCAGCAGCACGTGGCGCTGGCGGCGATCCGGGCCGCCGAGACCGGGCGTCCGGCCGTACAGGCCTCGCTGACCGGAGTCTCCGCCGCCTTCGACGCCCAGGGGCGGGAGCTGGCCCGGCTCGGCACCGGCGGCACCGGGGTGCTGACCGTACGGCTGCCGCTCACCGCGCCCGGGACGCTGACCTGGTACGACCGGATCGGCGACGTGGTGCCGATGGGCGCGCTGCTGGTCACGGCGGGGGCGGCGGTGGGCGGGTGGCGCGCGCGGGCCTCGCGGCGCCCGGCTCGTCGCTTCGTCTAGAACGCTCTGCCCGGGGCCTCCGCCGGAGCCCTCCGCTCAACTGTCCGCGGGAGCGGTGTAGACGCCGAACGCGGCGCCCTGGGCGTCGCGCAGCACGGCGATCCGCCGGCCGCCCGGCATGGAGTAGGAGGGCATCAGCGCGTCCGCGCCGAGGGTGACCGCCCGGTCAACGGTGTTGTCGACGTCGGCCACCGAGAAGTACGGCAGCCAGTGCGGCGGAACCGACGGCGGGAAGTCCTCACCCATCACCAGCATGCCGCCGAAGTCCTGGCCGTCCAGGCCCCACTGGGTGTAGCGCTCGGACGGGGCGACGGACCAGCCGAAGACCGCCGGGTAGAAGGCGGTCGCGCCGGCCCGGTCGCGGGTGAGCAGTTCCACCCAGCCGAGCGAGCCGGGCTCGTTGAACACGTCGGCGCCCGGGAAGGCACGGGCCTGCCAGAGGATGAAGACCGCGCCCGACCGGTCGGCGGCCACCGAGAAGACGCCGAGGTCGGTCACGTCGGTGGGCTCCTTGAGGATGCGGCCGCCCTCGGCCTCGATCCCCGCGGCGGTGGCGGCGGCGTCGGCGACCGCGAAGGCCACCGTCCACGCGATCGGCTGCTGCGGTGCGTAGCGCGGGGTGATGGCGGCGGCCGAGGCGTCACCGAGGAACATCTGGGTGTAGTCGCCGGCGTCGGGACGGATGTCGCTGTCGGGGCGCCAGCCGAACAGCTCGCTGTAGAAGGTCGTGGCGGCGGCCGGGTCGGAGGTGCCCAACTCGACCCAGCACGGGGCGTTGGTGGTGACGGAGGTCTGCTTCATGGCTCTTGCTTTCCGCTGCTGTTTCTTCGTCAGGTCTTGTTTTGTGTCGGGCTTGTACAGCGTTGTACGGCTTTGTACGGGGTTGTACGGAGTTGTACGGCGGTCAGGCTTGTACGGCGGTCAGGAGACTTCGAGGACGACCTTGCCGCGGGCGTGCCCGGACTCGACCGCGGCGATCGCCTCGGCGGCATGGGTGAGCGGGTAGCGGCCGGCGACCCGGGGGTCCAGGTCACCGGCGGCGACGAGTGCGGCCAGGGCGGCGAGGGTCTCGGAAGTGGTGGAGCGGGTGACGTACCGGCCGCCGAGTTCGGCGACGACCGCCGGGTCGGCGGTGCTGACCAGCTCGGTGCGGTCGCCGATCACGCCGGCCACGGCGCGCAGGGCGTCGCCGCCGATCAGGTCGAGGACGCCGTCGACGCCGTCGGGGGCCGCCGCGGTGATGCGCCCGGCGACGCCGTCGCCGTAGCGGACCAGGGTTGCGCCGAGGGACTCCACGTACTCGCGGTTGGCATCGCTCGCGGTGCCGAGCACGGTCAGGCCCTGGCTACGGGCGATCTGGGCGGCGGCGCTGCCGACCCCGCCGGCGATGCCGAGGATCAGCAGGGTCCGGCCGGCGCCGAGGGCGAGTTGACGGACGGCGTCGTCGGCGGTGGCGACCGAGACGCAGAGCGTCGCAGCCTGGTCGAAGCCGACGGCCTCGGGCTTGAGGGCGCTCAACTCGGCGCGCAGCAGGGTCTGTTCGGCGAAGCCCCCGGCGGCGACCAGACCGAACACCTCGTCGCCCGGAGTGAAGCCGGTGACCCCGGGGCCGACCTGCTGCACCACGCCGGAGGCCTCCTGGCCCATGACGGTGGGGAGTTGGCGCTCGCGGCCGAGGAAGCCCCGGCGGACCTTCCAGTCCACCGGGTTCACCCCGGCGGCGCGGACCGCGATCGCCAGCTGGCCGGGGCCGGCCTCCAGCGCGGGGCGGTCGAGGAACTCCTGTGTCTCCGGTCCGCCATAGCCGACGAAGCCGAACGCCTTGGCCATCGGTGATCCCACTCCTCGGGTAGCGGCCTGCGGCCCCTGCCCCCCGCCCCAGCATGCGGGGCGCGACGGGGCGGCGGCGGGCGCTGGTGGGCCGAACGGGGCGGGCAAGTGGATGGACGGCCGAGCAGGCCGGTGGGCAACAAAAGACAGTCAAGAGATGACAGATTTCGAAATCTGTCATCTGTTGACTGTTACTTGTCAGCGGTCAGCTGTTACCCCGCCACCCGCCGACCTTCAGCCCCGCACGGCCCGCGCCACCGGGATCCAGAGCTCCGCCTCGGCGTCGGCCGTCCCCGGGACGAAGCGGGTCTGCAGGATCTCCGGACCCGGCCGGGACTCGTACGGGTTGGACGGGAACCACTGGGTGTACACGTCCGCCCACATCTGCTGCAGAGCCTGCGGGAACGTCCCGGTGTTGGTGAACACCGCCCACGTCCCCGCCGGGACGTGCAGGACGTCCAGGTCTTCGGGGACGACGGCGTCCTCGCGCGCCACCACCGCGTGCCAGTAGTCGAGTTCGACCCCCTCCTCCCGGACGGACGGGATGTTGTCGCTCACCGACACGATACCGACCGGGTCCGGGCCCGTGAGCGCCGCGATCTGCTCGACGGTCTCCTTGCTGAGCCCCTTGATGAACTCCGCGATGTGCGGGTTGACACCCAGGTAGATCAGGGGCACCCGGGCCTTCTTGCCGACGATCCGGAAGTCCGGCTTCTCAACGATCTCGTATTCCATACTGCTGCTTCCCTCCACGATGAGTCGGAAGGACATCCGGGCCTGGGAGGTGAGCACCGCACCGTGACGCCGGGCCTCCCCCGGCCCGACTCCGTGCATCGCCCGGAACGCCCGGGCGAACGCCTCGCCCGAGGTGTAGCCGTACCGGACCGCGATGTCGAGCAACGTCCGCTCGCCGTCGAGCACTTCGGCCCCGGCGACGGTCAGCCGCCGACGCCGGATGTACTCCGACAGCGGCATCCCGGCGAGCATCGAGAACAACCGCCGGAAGTGGTACTCCGACGTCATCGCGATCCGCGCCAGTTCGGCCACGTCGATCTCACGGTCCAGGTTCCGGTCGATGCTCTCCATCGCCCGGTTCAGGTGCTCCAGCACGCCGCCCCCGTCCTTCCCTTGCTTGATCACCACCATAGGAAGGACCCACCTTGCCGCACCCGACAATCGGTGCCCGCTCCGGTCGGGTACCGATCGGGCGACCGGCGGACACCCCGGGCTCAGGCCAAACCCCGGGCTCAGACCACGCCCCGGGCCGGCATCGCTCGGCGGTGGTGACGCAGGAGCCGTGGATGTGCTTCATGATCCCGGCCCGCCGCTCCCCGGCGCGCTCGACACCCAGTTGTTCAAATTGGAACGAACGAGTACGGTCGACATCCAACCCGTCCGGATCCATCCGGATCCGGGCCGATCCAACCCGGTCCACCCCCGATCGACGAAGGCCCATCCATGCCTCAGCCCGGCTCCGCCACGGTGCGCTCGCGCGTGCGCATCCCGCTGACCTTCCCCGATGGCTACCACACCGAAGCGGAGGTCTTCACCTTCCACGGCCTCGCCGACGGTGCCGAGCACCTGGCGCTCGCCCTCGGCACGGTCCCGGACGGCGGGACGCCGCTGGTGCGGCTGCACTCCGAGTGCCTGACCGGCGACGTCTTCGGCTCGGACCGCTGCGACTGCGGCCCCCAGCTGCGCGAGTCGGTGGAGCGGATCAGCGAGGCCGGCGGGTACCTGCTCTACCTGCGCCAGGAGGGCCGGGGCATCGGGCTGTACAACAAGCTCGACGCGTACGCCCTCCAGGACTCCGGGATGGACACCTACGATGCCAACACCGCCCTCGGCCTGCCCGAGGACGGCCGGGACTACACCGCGGCCGCCCAGATGCTCAACACGCTCGGCTCCTCCGGCATCGACCTGCTGAGCAACAACCCGGACAAGGCCGCCCAGTTGGCCGACCTCGGCATCGCCGTCCGGCGACGGGTGCCGACCGGCGTCCACCTGTCGGCGAGCAATGTGCGGTACCTGACGGCGAAGGTGGAGCGGACGGGGCACTCGATCGAGCTCTCCCGGCTGGTGGGCTGACGGCCAGCCGCTGACAGCTGACAGAAAACAGCGGACAGATGACAGCGGACAGATGACAGATTTCGAATTCTGTCATCTTTGACGCGCCATCATCCCGCGCGGCGGGCAACGGTGTCGGGCGCTTTCCGGGATCGCCACCGAGCAGTTGCCGGACTGCGGCAGGACCCGGTCGGGCTGCTCGCGCGACCCGGGGTACGGTGCCGCCCGCCGCCCGCGCCCGGCCCCGAGGGCGGCTCAGCCCTCGACGGGACGGCCCTGCGGTTCCTCGACGATCCGGCGGGCGATCTCGGCCGGCCGCACCGGGCGGCCGAAGTGCCAGCCCTGCGCCCAGTCGCAGCCCATGGTGCGCAGCCGCTCGGCGTCCTTGCGGGTCTCCACGCCCTCGGCGGTGACGGTCAGCCCGAGCGCGTGCGCCATCGACACCAGGCCGCTGACGATCCGCCACCCGGTCGCGCCGTCCTTCGCCGGGTCGTGCAGGTCGCCGACGAAGGACCCGGCGATCTTCAGCCCGGAGACCGGCAGGTCGCGCAGGTAGGCGAGGTTGGACCAGCCGGTGCCGAAGTCGTCCACGGCCAGCGAGACGCCGAGGTCGACCAGCCCGTGCAGGGTGCGCAGCGCCTCGTCCTCGGGGCCGACCACGGTCGACTCGGTGATCTCCAGCTGCAGCCGGGACGGGTCCAGGCCGGTGCTGTCCAGGATCCGCCCGAGGTCGGTGACCAGCGCGGCGCTGCGCGCCTGGCGGACCGCCAGGTTGACGTTCAGCTGCGGCGCGGCGTCGCCGTACTGCTTGATCCAGTCGGCGGCCTGGCCGCAGGCCTGCTCCAGCACCCAGCGGCCGAGCGGCATGATCAGCCCGGTCTCCTCGGCGGTGGTGACGAACTCGTCCGGGCCGAGCACCCCGAGCTGCGGGTGGCGCCATCGGACCAGCGCCTCGACGGCGGCCATCCGGCCGTCGGCGAGTTTGTAGAGCGGCTGGTAGTCGATGAAGAACTCGCCGCGGTCCAGGGCGGCCGGCATCCGGACCGACACCGCGTAGCGGCTGACCGCGCGGGCGTTCTCCTTGGGGTCGAACAGCGTCCAGCGGCCGCGGCCGGCCTCCTTGGCCCGGTAGAGCGTGAGGTCCGCGGCCCGGACGGCGGCGCCGGGGGTGGTCGTGGACACCCGCCGCTCCAGCACGCCGACGCTGGCGCCGACGGCGAGCTTGTGGTCGCCGATCAGCACCGGCCCGGCCAGCGACTTGAGCACGGTCTTGGCCGCGGCCACCGCCTCCTGCTCGCCCCGGCAGTTCTCCAGCAGGACGACGAACTCGTCGCCGCCGAGCCGGGCCACCAGGTGGCCGAGCGGGGTGAGGGCGGCCTTCAGCCGGGCGGCGACCGCGGACAGCAGCTGGTCGCCCATGTCGTGGCCGAGGCTGTCGTTGACCACCTTGAAGCCGTCGAGGTCGACGTAGCAGAGGCCGAACCGGGCGCCCGGCTCCGGCTCCTCGAAGAGCTTCTCCAGCCGCTCGAAGAAGGCGGCGCGGTTGGGGAGGCCGGTCAGCGGGTCGTGGGTGGCCTGGTGGCGCAGCCGCTCCTGGAGCCGGTAACGGTCGGTGATGTCCTCCAGCATCGCGACCTGGTACTGCGGGGCGCCTTCGTCGTCGCGGATCAGCGAGACGGTCAGGTGGGTCCAGACCACCTCGCCGTCCTGGCGGTAGTACGGCTTGTCGAACTGGAAGTACTCCCGCTTGCCGCTGATCAGCTCCCCGTACGCCTCCCAGACGCCCGGGGTGTCCTCGGGGTGGACGAGGTCGTCGACCCGGCGGCCGATCATGTCGGCCGGGCCCGCGCCGAACAGTTCCTGCACGGCCTTGTTGACGGCCAGGATGTTGCCGTCGGTGTCGCCGATGGCGATGCCGATCGCGGCGCTCTCGAACAGGGCGCGGAACCGGGCCTCGGAGGCGCGCAGCGCGCGCTCGGCTTCCTTGCGGGCGGCGTCGGCGGCGGTGCGGATGGCCTCCTGCTCGCGCAGGGTGCGCTCGCGCAGGGCGTTGGCCCAGCCGGCCGCGAAGGCGCCGGTCAGCGCGGGGCCGCGGTCGTCACCGGTCGGCTGGGACTGGAGCAGTTCGACCGCACGGGCGAGCAGGACCGGGTCGGTGAAGTGCGCGTCGACCAGTTCGGTGCCGGCCTGGGCGGCCAGCCGGGGCTCGAAGGGCTCCTCCTGCTGGGCCCGGTGGAGCAGTGCGGCGGTACGCGCGACCAGCCGGCCGAGCAGGCCGGGGTGCACGGCGATGCCGTGGTCGGCGGAGAGCAGCCGGGACCAGTCCTCGTGGAACCGCTCGGCGGTGCCGTTCACCGGGGTGGTGCCGCTCATCCGACCGCCCCGGTCCTGCGGGCCGTTGCGCGCGTTCGCCGGCTCGCCGTACGCGTTCGCCGGCTGGTGGTGCGCACGACGGGAGAGCCGACGGCCGCCGCTCGGGGCGTACGGCCGTCGGTTGCTCTCCCGTGGCAACCGCTCAAGGGCGGAACCCCACGCCCGCCACCCCGGCGATCCGCTCGGGGTGCTCGCCGACCGCGTCCGGCTGGTCCGGGCGCCACTGCGGCAGGTGGACCACGCCCGGCTCGACCAGCTCGAAGCCGGCGAACATCTCCTCGACCTGCTCGTGGGTGCGCATGGTCAGCGGGGTCGGGGTCATCCGGTAGAGCTTCTGGTGGTCCTCGGCCTGGTCCGGGCGGGCCTCCAGGGAGGCGTGCGAGAGGACCAACGCACTGCCGGCGGGGAGCACGTCGCGGATCACGCCGATCAGCTTCCAGGGGTCCTCGTCGTCGCTGACGAAGTGGGCCACGGCCACCAGCAGGACGGCCACCGGCTCGCCGCCGGACAGCAGCCCGGTGACCTCGGGGCGGGCCAGCAGGTCCTCGACGTCGCGCAGGTCGGCCTGGACGACGGCGCTGTGCGGGTCGTCCTGGAGCAGCAGGCGGCTGTGGGCGACGGCGACCGGGTCGCGGTCCACGTAGACGACCTCGGCCTCGGGCCGGATCGCGCGGGCTACCTCGTGCACCGCGCCGAAGGTGGGGATGCCGGAGCCGATGTCCAGGAAGCGGGTGACGCCGCGCTCGGCGAGGAAGGTCACCGCGCGGCGCAGGAATGCCCGGTTGGAGCGCATGGTCTGCGGCAGCTCGGGCCACAGGGCCAGCGCCTTACGGGCCATCTCCCGGTCGACCTCGAAGTTGTGCGAGCCCCCCAGGTAGTAGTCGTAGACCCGCGCGGCGTTCGGTTTGTCCAGGTCCGTACCCTCCGGTGCCCAGCTCGGTCGCCGCATGCCCGTGACTCCTTCACTCCGGTTCCGGTGGTGCAGCGCCTGGGGAATGCTGCCGTGACTGACGAGACTACAAGCACAGAAGATCCTCCCCCGCACCCCGAACGGGTGCAAGCGGAGTGCGCCCTTCCCCGCGAACTGCCTTCTCTGCGGAGCGCTCACCCGTCGTTCGGGGCCCGGGAGGTGCTGGCGAAGGACTCCCGGGCAGCGGGTCCGCATGCCGGGTCCGTACGCCGGGCGCCAACTCGGCGGCGGTCCGTCGGCGTTCCGCCCTGGCGCGGCACCGGCCCGGCTAGGGTGGGCGGGTGGACCCCAACCACTACCGTTTCCGGGGCGTGTGGCGGCTCGCGGCACCGGCGTCGGCGGTGTACGCGGCCCTGGAGGACGTGCGGAGCTACCCGCTGTGGTGGCCGGAGATCCGCGAGGTCCGGGAGACCGACGAGGAATCCGGCGAGGTGGTGGTCCGCGCGCTGCTGCCGTACCGGCTGGTGATCGGCCTGGAGTCGACCCGCCGTGATCCGGCCGCCGGAGTGCTGGAGGCGGCGATGCGAGGCGACCTCGACGGGTGGTCGCGGTTCACGGTCACGGCGGACGGACCGGGCCGCGCGCGGAGCCGGGTGCTGTTCGAGGAGGACGCCCGGCCCGGCAAGTCCCTGCTGCGGCGCCTCGCACTGCCGCTGCACCCGCTGTTCCGGGCCAACCACGCGGTGATGATGCGCCGGGGGCGGCGGGGGCTCGCGGCGTATCTGACGGGTGGCGGAGCAGACGGGGCGGGCGCCGGCGGACAGGGGACGGCGGACCGATGACGGACGACGGATTTCAGCAAACAGATGACAACTTTCGAAATCTGTCAACTGTTCGCGGTGCGCCCGACCCCGCCTTCGCCACGCCCTTCGACCGCACCGGCACCGGCAGCAGCAAGTGGACCCGGGCCGAGGCCCCCGGGGTGATCCCGATGGGCCTGGCCGACATGGACCTGCCCGGCCCGCCAGCCGTCGCCGAGGCACTGGAGCGGCGCGCCCGCCACCGCGCGTACGGCTACACGGTCTGCGATCCGACCGGGCGGACCCTGGTTGCCGACTGGTACCGCGCCCGGCACGGCGTGGCGGTGGACCCCGACTGGGTGCTGCTGCTCCCCTGCGGTCCGCGCACGGCGCTGCGTCTGCTGCTGGACACCCTCCGCCCGCAGGCGCCCGTCCTCTTCCCCACCCCCGATTGGGGCGGCTTCGCCCAGCTCTGCCGCGCGGCCGGGATCGGCCACCGCGAACTTCCGCTCCCCCTCGGCCCGGACGGCTATCGCCTCCCCGGCGGC
Source organism: Kitasatospora sp. NPDC001159 (assembly GCF_053598235.1). NCBI lineage: Bacteria > Bacillati > Actinomycetota > Actinomycetes > Kitasatosporales > Streptomycetaceae > Kitasatospora > Kitasatospora sp. NPDC001159. Next base: position 40,701 of record NZ_JBSFJV010000007.1, on the reverse strand, counting down.
CCGTTCCCCCGCCCCACCGCCGCCGTCCTGCTGAGCAACCCGCACAACCCCTCCGCCAGGGTCTGGCCCGCCGCCGAACTGCGCACCCTGGCCGAGCGGGCCGCCGAGGCGGACGCGCTGCTGGTCTCGGACGAGGTGCACGGCGACCTCACCCATCCCGGACACGTCCACCCCGTGGCGGTCACCACCGTCGACCGGGCCGTCCGGCACCGCACGGTCACCCTGAACTCCGTCGGCAAGACCTTCAACTGCTCCGGCATCCCCAGCAGTTTCGCCCTCGTCCCCGACCCCGCCCTGCGCGCCCGGCTCACCGACACCCTGGCCGGCTACGGCCTCTGGGAGGGCGGCCTGCTGGAGCAGACCGTGCAGCAGGCCGCGCTGCGCGAGGGCGGCCCGTGGCTGGACGCCCTGCTCGCCCACCTCGCCGCTGCCCGCGACCGGCTCACCGAGCGCCTGGGCACCGCCGTCCGCTCGGCGCCGCAGGCCTCCTACCTGCTCTGGCTGGACGCCGCCGCCCTCGGCCTGCCGCCCGCCACCGCCCGCCGGGCGCTGCTGGAGCGCTGCGGCCTGGAGGCCTCCGCCGGCGCCGACTTCGGCCCCGGCGGCTCGGGCGCGCTTCGGCTGAACTACGCCCTGCCGGGCCCGGTGCTGGACACCGTCCTGGCCCGGCTGGACCGCCTGTGACCCGGGCATGCGCCCGCGCCAAGAGCGGCCCCACGCCCCGCGCACAGCCGCCCCGAACCCCGCATTCACCCGATCGCCATGCCCCTGACCTGCGAAAACGAACATTCACGCGATATTTGCGAAGCGCCCCCGCATGCTCCGTTGCAGACTGGGCAGGGTAGACCGGGCCGCAATCGTGATCCCGAGGATGGTGAGTCCGGTGATACCGACTTCCCGTACCACTCCGCCCGACCGGCAGAGCGCACCGACACCCCCGACCGGGGTGACCCCGTTGACCGAATCGGGGGCGCGCAGCCATGTGTCGGGCGTCTGTTTCAAGATCGGACCGCCCCGTCTGGTGGGTGTCGAGGTCGAGTGGTTCGTCCATGACGACCGATGTCCCACCCGACCCGTCCGGCCCGAACTGCTCCACGCCGCAATGGAGTCGCTGCCCCTCGGCGGCCCGGACGGCACCTCGCTCCCCTCCGGTTCGCGCCTCACGCTCGAACCCGGCGGACAGGTCGAGCTCAGCTCCCCGCCCGCCACCGGCCTCCTGGCCTGCGTCGACGACACCCGACGCGATCTGACCGCCCTGCGGGCCGCCTTAGCGGCGCAGGGCCTGCGCCTCACCGGCACCGGGACGGACCCACTGGCCCGTCCCCGGCGGATGGTGCTGGACCACCCCCGCTACCTCGCGATGGAGCGCTTCTTCGACTCGGCCGGCCCGTGGGGCCGGATCATGATGACCGGTACCGCGTCGGTGCAGGTGTGCCTGGACGCCGGTGACGCGAACGGCCCGCACGCGGTGGAACGGCGCTGGCAGCTGGTCCACCGGCTGGGCCCGGTGCTGGTCGCTGCCTTCGCCAACTCCCCGCTCCTGGACGGCAGACCGACCGGCCACCGGTCCACCCGGCAGACCGTCTGGTCCCGGATGGACCCGACCCGCACCCTGGCCCCCGAGCCGGACCACGGCGACCCCCGCGTGGCCTGGGCACAGTACGTGCTGGACGCCGAAGTCCTGTGCGTGCGAAGGCCGGAGGGCATGCCGTGGACGGCCCCGCCCGGGCTGACCTTTCGCGACTGGATCCGCGGCGGCGGCGAACGCCCGCCCACGCTCGCCGACTTGGACTACCACTGCACCACGCTGTTCCCGCCGGTGCGCCCGCGCGGCCACCTGGAGCTGCGGATGATCGACGCCCAGCCCGGTGACGGCTGGGTGGTGCCCGCCGCCCTGGTCACCGCGCTGCTGGACGACCCGGTGGCCGCCGACGCCGCGCTCGCCGCGCTGGAGCCGCTCGACTCCTTCGACCGGCGGGAGGGGGCGGCCGGCCCGCGCCCGCCGCGCAGCGACGTCTGGCGCCGCGCCGCCACCCTGGCCGTCGCCGACCCCGAGCTGCGCCGCGCCGCCCTCACCTGCTTCGCCGCCGCCGACGCCGCGCTGGGCCGCCTGCCCGGCGCCGGGCGGTTGCGCACCGCCGTCGCCGAGTTCGCCGAGCGCTACCCCGCACGCGGCCGCTGCCCGGCCGACGACCAGCTGGACGCCCTGCGCTCCGGCGCCCGACGCACTCCTCCGCAGGAGGCACCATGACCAACGTCCGACCGCCCGCCGACCGGGGAACGGGCACCGAGGCGCTGCGCGAGAGCATCGCCGCCGAGCTGCTGGCCGCCCGCGCCCGGACCGCCGCGTTGACCGACTGCGTCGAGGACGCCGATCTCACCGCCCAGCACTCGCCGTTGATGTCCCCGCTGGTCTGGGACCTCGCGCACATCGGCAACCAGGAGGAGCTCTGGCTGCTGCGCAACGTCGGCGGACGCGACCCGATGCACCCCGAGATCGACCCGCTGTACGACGCCTTCCAGCACCCCCGGGCCGAGCGCCCCAGCCTGCCGCTGCTGCCGCCCGCCGAGGCCCGCGCGTACGCCCACGAAGTACGCGGCCGGGTGCTGGACCTGCTGGCCGCCAGCCCGCTGGAGGGGGGCGCGCCGCTGCTGGACGCCGGCTTCGCCTTCGGGATGATCGCCCAGCACGAGCAGCAGCACGACGAGACGATGCTGATCACCCATCAGCTCCGCAGAGGCGAACCCGCCCTGGCCGCTCCCCCGCCGCCGCCCGCGCCCGCCGACGCGGCCACCCTGCCCGCCGAAGTCCTGATCCCCGCAGGCCCGTTCACCATGGGTACGGACACCGAACCGTGGGCGCTGGACAACGAGCGCCCGGCGCACGTCGTCGACCTGCCGGCCTACTTCCTGGACACCACCCCGGTCACCAACGCCGCCTACCAGCGCTTCATCGCGGACGGCGGCTACGGCGACCCGCGCTGGTGGACCCCGGAGGGCTGGGAACACCGCCGCCGGGCCGACCTGACCGCCCCGCTGTTCTGGAAGCGGCAGGACGGCCAGTGGCTGCGCCGGCGCTTCGGCACGGTCGAGCCCGTCCCGCCGGACGAGCCGGTGCTGCACGTCAGCTGGTACGAGGCGGACGCGTACGCCCGCTGGGCCGGGCGGCGCCTGCCGACCGAGGCGGAGTGGGAGAAGGCGGCCCGGCACGACCCGGCCACCGGCCGCTCGCGCCGCTACCCGTGGGGCGACGGCCCGCCCGGCCCCGAGCACGCCAACCTCGGCCAGCGCCACCTGCGCCCGGCCGCGGCCGGCAGCTACCCGCAGGGACAGTCCCCTTACGGTGTCCGGCAGTTGATGGGCGACGTGTGGGAGTGGACGGCCAGCGACTTCCGCTCCCACCCGGGGTTCCGGGCCTGGCCGTACAAGGAGTACTCCGAGGTCTTCTTCGGACCCGAGTACAAGGTGCTGCGCGGCGGCTGTTTCGCGGTGGCGCCGGTCGCCTGCCGGGGCACCTTCCGCAACTGGGACTACCCGATCCGGCGGCAGATCTTCGCCGGCTTCCGCACCGCCCGCAGCCCGGAGGAGGCCTGATGTGTCGCCACATCGCCTACCTTGGCGAGCCGTTGGCGCCGCAGGAGCTGCTGGTGCACCCGCCGTACGCGCTGTACCGCCAGTCCTGGGCGCCCCGGACCCAGCGGCACGGCACGGTCAACGTGGACGGTTTCGGCCTCGGCTGGTACGCGGACGGCGACGAGCTGCCCGCCCGCTACCGCCGGGCCGGGCCGATCTGGGCGGACCCGACGTTCGCCGACCTCGCCCGGGTGATCCGCACCCGGGCGCTGCTGGCGGCCGTCCGCTCCGCCACCGAGGGCTGCGCGGCGGGCGAGGGCGCGGCCGCGCCGTTCGCCGCCGCGCGCTGGCTGTTCAGCCACAACGGCGCGGTGGCCGGCTGGCCCGGCAAGCTGGACGCGCTCGCCGCCCTCCTCCCGCCGACCGAGCTGCTGGAGCTGGAGGCCCGCACCGACTCGGCGCTGCTGTGGGCCCTCACCCTGCACCGGCTGCGCCGGGGCGCGGACCTCGGCGAGGCGCTGGCGGGCACCGTAGCGGACGTCGCCGCGCACACCACCGGTCGGCTCAACCTGCTGCTCACCGACGGCACCGCGATCGCCGCGACCACCTGGGGCGACACCCTGCACCACCGCACCCTGCCGGGCCTCGGAACGGTGGTGGCCTCCGAGCCGTACGACGACGACCCGGGCTGGACGCCCGTCCCGGACGGCTCCCTGCTACTGGCCGACGCCCGGGGCGTCACCGTCCGGCGGCTTCCCAGCCACGACTGAACCGCTGACCGCCCACTCTCCCTTCATCTTCTGAACAGAGGAACCACCCTGTCATGGACACATTCGATCTCACCCGGCTGCTGCCCGCCGACCACTTCAGCACCGCGCTGCGCCACGACGTGCAGCACGGCCTGACCTCCGAACCCAAGCGGCTGCCGCCCAAGTGGTTCTACGACGCGCGGGGCAGCGAGCTGTTCGAGGAGATCACCCGACTGCCCGAGTACTACCCGACCCGCGCCGAGCGGGCCATCCTGACCGCCCGGGCCGGCGAGATCGCCGCCGCCACCGGGGCCCGCACCCTGGTCGAGCTGGGCTCCGGCTCCTCCGAGAAGACCCGGCTGCTGCTGGACTCGCTGCGCTCGCGCGGCACCCTGGAGACCTACGTCCCGGTGGACGTCAGCGAGAGCGCGCTGACCGCCGCCGGCGCCGCGCTCGCCACCGAGTACCCCGGCCTGGCCGTGCACGGCGTGCTCGCCGACTTCACCGCCCGGCTCGGCCTGCCCCCGGACGGCGGCCCCCGGCTGGTCGCCTTCCTCGGCGGCACCCTCGGCAACCTGCTGCCGAAGGAGCGCGCGGCCTTCCTGCGCGGCCTGCGCGCCGCCCTCGACCCGGGCGACTTCCTGCTGCTCGGCACCGACCTGGTCAAGGACCCGGCGGTGCTGGTCGCCGCCTACGACGACAGTGCCGGGGTGACCGCCGAGTTCAACCGCAACGTGCTCAACGTGCTCAACCGCGAGCTGGGCGCCGACTTCGCCCCGGACGCCTTCGAGCACGTCGCGCTCTGGGACGCCGAGCAGGAGTGGATCGAGATGCGGCTGCGCTCGCTGCGCTCACAGACCGTGAAGATCCCGGCGCTGGACCTGCCGGTGCACTTCGACCGGGGCGAGGAGCTGCGCACCGAGGTATCGGCCAAGTTCCGCCGGGAGCGGGTGGCCGGGGAGCTGGCGACGGCCGGGCTGCGGCTGCGCCACTGGTGGACGGACCCGGAGGGCCGGTTCGGACTGTCCCTCTCGGCCCCGGCCTGAGCGGACGGCCGCAGTCGCCGCCCGGGAGCGGACACCCAGGTGCGGCCGCAGCGGCGTGACGGTGCCGGGCGCGGCCGCTGCAGCGCCCAAGCCAGCCCAATTTGCTTTTTCATCTTACGAATTCGCAAATCGGGCAGGGAGATCCCTGATGTACAAGACTTAAACGGATAGGGGTTACGATCGCGGCTACCGAGCTCAGTGTTGAGTACCAGGAGTCAAGATCGTGAGCGTCACCCAGAAGCCCTCCGGGGCGGTCGAGGCCCCCGCGCCCGGCCGCCTCGGCTTCGTCGTCTTCATCACCGCCGCAGCGGCCCTCGGCGGCTTCCTGTTCGGCTACGACAGCTCCGTGATCAACGGCGCCGTCTCCGGCATCCAGGGGAAGTTCGGTGTCGGCAGCGGCGAGACCGGCCTGATCGTCTCCTCGGCGCTGCTGGGCTCGGCGGTCGGCGCCGCGCTGGCCGGCCGCTTCGCCGACCGCTACGGCCGCATCAAGGTCATGAAGGCGGGCGCGCTGCTGTTCGCGGTCAGCGCCGTCGGCTCGATGCTGCCCTTCTCCCCCTGGGACCTCGCCCTGTGGCGCGTCCTCGGCGGCGCGGCCATCGGCATCGCCTCGGTGATCGCCCCGACCTACATCGCCGAGGTCGCGCCGACCAAGTACCGGGGCCGACTGGCCTCCTTCCAGCAGGCCGCGATCGTGCTCGGCATCGCGATATCCCAGCTGGTCAACTGGGTACTGGCGGACGCCGCCGGCGGTGACACCCGCGGCCACCTGCTCGGCCTGGAGGCCTGGCAGTGGATGCTCGGCATCTGCGTGGTCCCGGCCGCGGTCTACTTCGTGCTCTCCTCCGTGATCCCCGAGTCCCCGCGCTACCTGATCCAGGCCGAGCGCCTGGACGACGCCCGCAAGGTGCTGGCCGAGGTCGAGGGCGAGGGCGTGGACGCCGATGCCCGGATCGCCGAGATCCAGTCGCTGATCGCCTCCGACCACCGCCCGCGCTTCCGCGACCTGCTCGGCGGCCGCTTCGGCCTGCTGCCGATCGTCTGGGTCGGCATCGGCCTGTCGGTCTTCCAGCAGTTGGTCGGCATCAACGTGATCTTCTACTACTCGTCGATCCTGTGGCAGTCGGTCGGTATCGACCAGAGCAACTCGCTGCTGATCAGCTTCATCGGCTCGGTCATCAACATCCTCGGCACCGTGATCGCGATCCTGCTGGTCGACCGGATCGGCCGCAAGCCGCTCGCCCTGATCGGCTCGGTCGGCATGGCCGTCACCCTCGCCGCGGCCGGCTGGGCCTTCTCCTCGGCCACCGGCACCGGCGACAACGTCTCGCTGCCCGACCTCCAGGGCACCGTCGCCCTGATCAGCGCCAACGCCTTCGTGCTGTTCTTCGCGATGTCCTGGGGCGTGGTCGTCTGGGTGATGCTCGGCGAGATGTTCCCGAACCGGATCCGCGCCGCCGCGCTCTCCGTCGCCGCCTCCGCGCAGTGGATCGCCAACTGGGCGATCACCGTCTCGTTCCCGTCCCTCTCGCGCTGGAACCTCTCGGCGACCTACCTCGTGTACGCGGCCTTCGCGGCGCTGTCGACCGTCTTCGTGGCCAAGTTCATGAAGGAGACCAAGGGCGTCCGACTGGAGGACATGGGCTGATCAGCCTTCCATGGGCTAGTCCGACGGTAAGACCTTCGGCCCCCGCACCCTAGCGCGATGAGCGCGGGTGCGGGGGCCGAATCGTTCACTCTCTGCGGCGAACCAACCACCTCGGGTACTCCTGTGCGGCAGGAGGGATGTGTCCTTGATCTTCAACCGGCTTCGCACCCGCAGAACCGCCGCCGCCCCGAGCGGCGGCTGTCCGTACCCCCACGCCCACGCTCCGGGCGCGTTCCCGCAGCCCGTTCCGGCGGTGTTCCCGCAGACCGCGCAGACCGTTTCGACGCCCGCGCCCCGGACGCCCGCGGCGCAACCGCCCGTACCGCAGCTGCCGGACCCGCAACTGCCGCCCGCGCCACCGCCGTTCACCGACCCGGGCCAGGCCGCCGAGTTCATCCGCCAGTTCCACCGCGAGCAGCCCGTCGCCGGTGACCCACAGCCGCGGCTGCGCGCCGTCCTGGACGAGATCGACCGCACCGGCAGCTACCGGCACACCGCCGCCGAACTGACCTACGGCGCCAAGCTCGCCTGGCGCAACGCCGCCCGCTGCATCGGCCGGCTCTACTGGCGCAGCCTGGTGGTCCGCGACCTGCGTCACCTCTCCTCGGCCGACGACATCGCCACCGAGTGCTTCGAGCACCTGCGCACGGCCGGCAACGGCGGCCGGATCCGCCCGGTGGTCTCGGTGTTCGCCCCCGACCGCCCGGGCCGTCCGGCCGCGCGCATCCTCAACCAGCAGCTGGTCCGCTACGCCGGGCACCGGGTCGACGACGCCGTGGTCGGCGACCCGGCGGGCGCCCCGCTCGCCGACCGGGCCCGCGACCTCGGCTGGAAGTGCGCCGAGGACCGCTTCGAGGTGCTGCCGCTGATCATCCAGGAGCGCCCCGGCGAGAGCCCGGTCTGGTACGGACTGCCGGACGGCACCACGCTGGAGGTGCCGCTCAGCCACCCCGGGTACGAGTGGTTCGCCGAGCTCGGACTGCGCTGGTACGCGGTCCCCGCGATCAGCGACATGACGCTGGAGATCGGCGGCGTCCGCTACCCCACCGCACCGTTCAACGGCTGGTACATGGGCACCGAGATCGGCGCCCGCAACCTGGCCGACGCCGACCGCTACGACATGCTCGGCACCGTCGCCCAGCGGCTGGGCCTGGACACCTCCAGCGACCGCACGCTCTGGCGCGACCGCGCGCTGATCGAGCTCAACATCGCGGTGCTGCACTCCTTCCAGGAGGCCGGGGTGACGATCGCCGACCACCACACCGAGTCGGAGCGCTTCCTCAAGCACGTCGCCCAGGAGAAGCGGCTGGGCCGCCCCACCCCGGCGGACTGGAGCTGGATCGTGCCTCCGGTCTCCGGCGGGCTGACGCCGGTCTACCACCGGTACTACGACCCGGTGGACCCGGATCAGCGGCCGGCCTTCGTCGCCCGCGAGCCCTGGTAGGAGCGACCCGGCACCGGGGCTACGAACGCGCGGCGAGGCGATCGAAGCGCAGCACGAGTCCGTCCAGCAGCGCCTCCAGGCCGGTCTCGAACGCGCCCTCGTCCACCGTTCCCCGGTGCCCGGCCAGCCGGTGCGCCTCGCCGAGGTGCGGGTAGTCGGCCGCGTCGTAGACCCCGGCGTCCGCCGGGAAGCCGGCCGCGAAGGAGGCGAGCGCGGAGCCGGTGACGAAGTAGCGCATCAGCGCGCCGATCCGGGTGGCCTGGCCGCGCGGCCACCCGGACTCGACCAGGTGCCCGAAGACGGCGTCGGCCAGCCGCAGCGCGTTGGGCCGCCGCCCCGGGCCCTGGGCGAGCACCGGGACGATGTTCGGGTGGGCGGCCAGCGCGGCGCGGTAGGAGCGGGCCCAGTCGCGCAGCGCCTCCGGCCAGGAGGTCGTCAGGCCGGCCGGGGGGCCGGGGTCCGCGCCGCCGCTGAACATCGACAAGTCGACTTCACCGATGACGCTGTCCACCACCGCGTCCAGCAGTTCGTCCTTGGTGGCGAAGTGGTTGTAGAGCGAGGGCCCGCTGACCGACAGCTCGGTGGCCAGGCGGCGGGTGGAGAGGGCGTCCAGTCCCTCCTCGTCGATCAGCCGCAGGGCGGCGGTGACGATGCGCTCGCGGCTGAGCAGCGGGGTGCGCGGACGGGCCATCGCGGTGACTTCCTCCGATTCCTCCGGCCGGCTCCCCCGGTCGGGTGGGTGGGGGACCGATTCTGGCAGGTGCCTCTTCCCAGCGCGGGCTCCCCGGGCTACAGTCCCCCCGTAAAACTTGCAGCGCTAGTTTATCGCCCTGCAGCCTCCACCGGGCCTGAGTCGGGAGCCGCCGTGAACCTGGAGTTGTCCGACGAGCAGAGCGCCGTCCGGGACCTCGCCGCCGCCTTCGCCGACCGCGAGATCGTGCCGTACGCCGCCGAGTGGGACCGCGTGGAGTCCGTGGACCGGGCGATCATCGGCAAGCTGGCCAAGGTCGGCTTCCTCGGTCTGACCATCCCGGAGGAGTACGGCGGCAGCGGCGGCGACCACCTCGCCTACTGCCTGGTGCTGGAGGAGCTCGGGCGCGGCGACTCGGCCGTGCGCGGGATCGTCTCGGTCACGCTCGGCCTGGTCGGCAAGTCGATCAACAGCTACGGCACCGAGGAGCAGAAGCGCCACTGGCTGCCCCGGCTCACCTCGGGCGAGGCGCTCGGCTGCTTCGCGCTCACCGAGCCCGGCACCGGCTCGGACGCCGCCAATCTGACCACCCGGGCCGTCCGGGACGGCGACGACTGGCTGATCAGCGGCGCCAAGATGTTCATCACCAACGGCTCGTGGGCCGACGTCGCGCTGGTCTTCGCCCGCACCGGCGGCAGCGAGCCCGAGCAGCGGGGCCACCGGGGCATCACCGCCTTCCTGGTCCCCACCGACCTGCCCGGCTTCGGCCGCACCACCATCCACGGCAAGCTCGGCCTGCGCGGCCAGGCCACCGCCGAACTCGCCCTCGACAACGTCCGGGTGCCCGACGGCGCCCGGCTCGGCGAGGTCGGCAAGGGCTTCACGGTGGCGATGGCGGCCCTGGCCAAGGGCCGGATGTCGGTCGCGGCCGGCTGCGTCGGCATTGCCCGCGCCTGCCTGGAGGCCGCCGTCCGCTACGCGGGCGAGCGCGAGCAGTTCGGCCGGCCGATCGCCTCGCACCAGCTCGTCCAGGAACTGCTGGCCGCCATCGCGGTGGACGTCGAGGCCGCCCGGCTGCTCACCTGGAAGGTCGCCGACCACATCGAACGCGGCCTGCCGTTCGCCACCGAGTCCTCGATCGCCAAGCTCTACGCGAGCGAGGCCGCCGTCCGGGCCGCGAACAACGCGCTCCAGGTGTTCGGCGGCTACGGCTTCATCGACGAGTACCCGGTCGGCAAGTACCTGCGCGACGCGCGCGTGATGACCCTCTACGAGGGCACCAGCCAGATCCACCAGCTGCTCATCGGGCGTGCCCTGACCGGCGTCAACGCCTTCTGACCCTCCTCCCCCCGATAACCCGATTAGGAGCACGACGTGCGTCCTGTCTACTTCGCCGCCGCCCGCCGCACACCCATCGGCCGGCTGCGCGGAGCGCTCGCCACGGTCCGCCCGGACGACCTCTCGGCCACCGTGCTGCGCGCCCTGCTCGCCGACGTACCCTCCCTCGACCCGGCCCGGATCGACGACGTCTACTGGGGCGCCGCCAACCAGGCCGGCGAGGACAACCGCAACGCCGCCCGGATGGCCGTCCTGCTGGCCGGCCTGCCGGAGACCGTCCCCGGCGCCACCGTCAACCGGCTCTGCGCCTCCGGCCTGGAGGCCGTCACCCTCGCGGCCCGGGCCATCGGCTCCGGCGAGGCCGACGTGGTACTGGCCGGCGGCTGCGAGTCGATGACCCGCGCGCCCTTCGTCCTGCCCCGCCCCGACGAGGCGCTGCCGCACCGGATCGAGACCTACGACACCCGGCTCGGCTGGCGGCTGACCAACCCCCGGATGGCCGAGCTGCACGGCGTGCTGAGCATGGGCGAGACCGCCGAGGAGGTGGCCGGCCGGTACGGCATCGGCCGGGAGCGCCAGGACGCCTTCGCGCTGCGCAGCCACCAGCGGGCCGCCGCCGCCCGCAAGGACGGGCACTTCGACGCCGAGCTGATCCCGGTCGAGCGGCCGGACGGGGTGACGGTGAGCCAGGACGAGGGCATCCGCGAGGACACCAGCCTGGAGAAGCTCGCCAGGCTCAAGCCGGCCTTCCGCCCGGGCGGCACCGTCACGGCCGGGAACGCCTCGCCGATGAACGACGGCGCGGCGGGGCTGGTCCTGGTCAGCGAGGAGGCGCTGCGCGACCTCGGGCTGCAGCCGCTCGGCCGGTACGTGGCCGGGGCCTCGGCCGGGGTGCACCCGGACGTCATGGGCATCGGCCCGGTGCCCGCGACGCAGAAGGTGCTCGGGCGGGCCGGCTGGACGCTGGCCGACCTGGACACCGCCGAGCTCAACGAGGCCTTCGCCGCCCAGGCGCTGGCCTCGGCCGACGGCATCGGGTTCAGCCCGGAGCAGGCGGACGAGGTGGTCAACCCCGGCGGCGGGGCGATCGCCCTCGGCCACCCGCTGGGCGGCTCGGGCGCCCGCATCCTGACCACCCTGCTGCACCGGATGCACCGCACCGGCGCCCGGCGCGGCCTGGCCACGATGTGCGTGGGCGTGGGGCAGGGTACGGCCGTGCTGGTCGAGAACGCCTGAGGGAGTTTCCAGTGATGAGGGAGTTTCCAGTGATCGGAGGAACTGACATGGCCCGTTTCGCGGGGAAGGTCGCCGTGGTGACCGGCGCGGCGCAGGGCATCGGCGCGGCCACCGCCTGCCGGCTGGCGGAGGAGGGCGCGACGGTCGCCGTGGTCGACCTGACCGCCGAGCGGGCGGCCGGGACGGTCGCCGAGATCACCGCCAAGGGCGGCACCGCCCGGGCGTACGGCTGCGACGTGGCGGACTACGACGCCGTCGACGCGGTGTTCGCGCGGATCGCAGAGGACCTCGGCGGGCTGCACATCCTGGTGAACAACGCCGGGATCACCCGGGACAACCTGTTCTTCAAGATGCCCAAGGCCGACTGGGACGCGGTACTGACGGTCAACCTGACGAGTGCGTACAACTGCAGCCACGTGGCGCAGAAGTACATGGTGGCGCAGAAGTACGGGAAGATCGTCTCGCTCAGCTCGCGCTCCGCGCTCGGCAATCGGGGCCAGGCCAACTACGCGGCCGCCAAGGCCGGTATCCAGGGGCTCACCGCGACCCTGGCGATCGAGCTCGGGCCGTTCAACATCAACGTCAACGCCGTCGCCCCCGGCTACATCGCCACCGCGATGACGGCGGCCACCGCCGAGCGGGTCGGCGCCACCGCCGAGGACCACCAGACCGAGGTGGCCGCCCGCACGCCGCTGCGCCGGGTGGGGCAGCCGGAGGAGATCGCGGCGGTGGTGGCCTTCCTGGCCAGCGAGGACGCCTCGTACGTCAGCGGGCAGACGCTGTACGTCAACGGCGGGGCCCGGTGACCTGACGGAGGCTTACCAGAGGCCAGTCAACTTGGTAAACTTGGCCAACTCGGTGAAAACTGTGAAATCGGCAATACGTGACTGACGGTTGATCAGTCGGCCGTCCCAGATGCGGGGTTACCTTCTCCTGGGACGGCCTTTACCTTTTCGCGTGGCCGAGCAGGACCATGCCGCTGGTCGGACTACCCCACCAAATGACTATGGCATGATCATGCGGCAGTCGATGGGATGGCCGGACCGACCCGACCGGACCAAGGTCGGGCCCGCGCCCCCTTCAAGGAGTCCCATGGGCAGCCCCGCTACCCTCCGCCGTGCCCTGGCTCTGCTCGCCGTAGGGGCCACCGCCCTGACGGCCGGCACCATCGCCGTACCGGCTGTCGGCGCCGCGACCGCCGCCCCCTCGCACAACCTCGCGGGCGTTCACGTGCGTCCCGCCTCGGCCGGACACCACCTCGCCACGGCCCGCCCGGCGCCGCTGAGCACCACCCAGTGCGTCAGCCAGATCGGCATCCACTGCTACTCGCCGCTGCAGTACCGCACCGCCTACAACCTGGACCCCCTGTACAAGGAGGGCGTCACCGGCAAGGGCCGCACGATCGTCATCGTCGACTCCTTCGGCTCGCCGACCATCCAGCACGACCTGGAGGTCTTCGACAAGCAGTGGGGCATCCCGGACACCCAGGTCGAGGTGCGCAAGTGGGGCAATGTCCCCGTCTTCGACCCGAAGAACCCCGACCACACCGGCTGGGCCGGCGAGACCACCCTCGACGTCGAGTACGCCCACGCGATCGCCCCCGACGCGCACATCGTCCTGGTCGAGACCGGCGTCGCCGAGACCGAGGGCGTCACCGGCCTGCCCGAGATGATGGACGCTGAGAAGGACCTCATCAAGAAGGGCGTCGGCGACGTCATTTCGCAGAGCTTCGGCGCCACCGAGAACACCTTCCCGGGCTACGACAAGGGCGACTTCAAGTCGCTGACCGACCTGCGCTACGCCTTCAAGGCCGCCGCCGACCGCAACGTCACCGTGCTCGCCGCCTCCGGCGACAACGGCGCGACCGACGCGCAGCTCAACGGCACCGACCTGTACCCGTACAAGGTCAACTCCTGGCCGTCCTCGGACCCGCTGGTCACCTCCGTCGGCGGCACCCAGCTCACCCTGGACGACAAGGGCAACCGCACCGCGGCCGACAAGGTGTGGCACGACAAGTCCGGCGCCGGCGGCGGTGGCGTCTCCGGCATCTTCGAGCGCCCGTGGTACCAGGCCGGCGTCGCGAACGTCACCGGCAACCACCGCGGCACGCCCGACATCAGCATGAGCGCGGCCGTCGACGGCGCCGCCTGGACCTACGAGTCCTACGACCCGACCGCGGTCGGCTGGCACCTCACCGGCGGCACCAGCGAGGCCACCCCGCTGTTCTCGGGTGTCGTCGCCCTCGCCGACCAGCTGGCCGGCCACCGCCTCGGCCAGCTCAACTGGCGCATGTACGGCCTGAGCCTGCTCCCGAACCAGTGGAGCGGCATCGTCGACGTCAAGGACGGCGACAACGGCTGGAACGGCGTCACCGGCTACAACGCCACCGAGGGCTACGACCTCGCGAGCGGCCTCGGCACCATCAACGGCGCCAAGTTCGTTCACGCGCTCGCCGGCGATGTGCAGGGTGACGAGGACCAGCAGTAAGCAGCGGTCGGTGTGTGACGGCTGCCACCTGGCAGCTGGCAGCCGTCAACTGACCAACTGACAGCTGACAAATAACAGCGAACGGATAACAGATTTCGAAATCTGTTATCCGTTCGCTGTTTGCTGTCTTCTGTTTGCTGTTCGGTGTTCGTCGCCAGGTGTGGGCGGTCAGCGCTTGGCCCTCGGTTTCAGCCGACGGCCGGCGATGGGTTCAGGCCTGCTCGGCCGGAGCCGGGGCTGCGGCCAGCTGGGCGAGGTAGCGCTCCGCGGCGCGGAGCTTGCGGCCGTCGGGGCCCGGGAGATAGGCGCGCAGCTCGATGATCTCCGGGGCGATCCGGATGGCCTCCGCGCGGTCGCTGATCGAACGCCAGCAGGCCTCGGCGTTGGTGGCCGCCTGCTGGGTCTCCGGATGGTTCGCGCCCAGCGAGCGGAGCAGCGTCAGGGCCACCTCGCGGTAGATGTCGGCCGCCTCGGCCGGTCGGCCCGCGAGTCGGCACACGTGCGCGCGCACCTGGCGCACCTGGAGGACGGGCCCGGAGACGGCCCCGTGCTCGGCGATCGCCTCCAGTTCGAGCGCGAAGGCGAGATCGGTGGCGGCGGCGTGGTCCCCGGCGTCGGCGCTGCGGACGATCCGTCCGATGACCTCGCGGTAGTCCGCGCGGGGCGCGTTGGCGGCCGGGGCTTCGGCGACGGCCTCGGCAGGAGCTTCGGCAGGGGCGCCGGCCGGCGCGGGCGGCTGCTCGGCGGGCGCCTCCTCGGCCGGGGCGCGGTCCTGCGGCACCTCGTCCGTCGGCGCCGCCTCGGCCGCTACGACCTCGGCCGGGACGGCGTCCTGGGGCTCCTCCGCGACCGCCAGCTCAGCGGCCCCGGCGACGGCGACCTCAGCCACCTCGGCGACCGCCTCGACGCTCTCCTCGACGACCTCAGCCGCCTCGACCGCCCCGCCCCGCGTCACCGGCTCCGGCTGCGCCTTGCGCAGCGTCACACCCGCCGGTCGCACGGCGCCCGCCACCGACACCTCGGCGTCGGCCGAACCGGGCTTGCGCAGGCTCACGTTCGACGCCTCGGCAGGCTGCTCGCCCGCCTTCAACAGGCTGACCGGCCGGACCGGTCGCGGCGGGGTGGGCGGCACGCCCGGCTTGATCAGGCTCACCAGGCCGTCGGCGGGCGGGGTCGGCACCGGCCGCTCGGCCACGGCGTCCTGCGGCCCGGCCTGACGTGGCAGCGGCGGCACCGGGGGCAGCGGACGCTCCGTCGGAACGGCGTCCGACACCGACGCGGCATCCACCATCGGCACGGCGTCAGCCGTCCGCAGCGCGTCCGGAATCGGCACCGCGTCCGAAATCGGCGGAATCCCGGCCACCGGGGTCTCGCCCCGCCGGGCCGTGTTGCGGAACACCGGGCGGTCCGGCACGTGCGTGGCCAGGATGACCACGTCCGGCCGCAGCACCGAGTACACCTGCTGCCGCAACTGCTCGGGCGCCAGCACGTCGCCCGCGCCGGGGCGGCCGCCGTGCAGCGCCTCGATCAGGGCGCGGGTGAAGGTGCCGATCTGCTCCGGGTCCGGGCTGACGACCGCCCACAGCGGGATGCCCTCGCTGAGCGGCGAAACGGTGCCCTGGAGGTACGGCCAGGCGTTCTGGTCGGCGCTCAGGTCCGCGATGACCAGGGTCTGCCACTCGGCCGGACGGTGGCTCAGCTCGGCGGCGACGGCCTGCCAGGGCAGTCCGTCCTGCTTGGAGTCGCGCAGGGTCAGCTGGAGCTGGCCGCCGCGCTTGTCGGCGACCACGTGCCCGCCCAGGTGCACCAGCAGCGGCCCGGGGTGCCGGGAGGCGGCGCGCAGGTGGGCGAGGACGGTGTGCGGGTCGCTGGCGCCGGGGAGGTGGACGGCGTCCACCGCGTCCGCGGCGAGCAGTACCTGCGGCGAGACGGCGGCGAGCATCGCCGACAGCACCGGTACCTGGGTCGGACCGCCCCGGCCCCAGGTGCGGCGGCCGGAGTTGCCGTACCCGCCCTCGATCACCAGGATCCGGCCGCGCGGCGCCGCGCCCAGCCCGCCGGTACCGGCGGCCGCGCCACCCGGGACGGCGAGCGGCGGGGGCACGGCCGAGGACGGCGCGCCCGCGGCGGGCAGGCCGGTGAGGGTCCATCCGGTGGGTGCGACCGGCGGCGCGGGTGCAACCAGCGGCGCGGGTGCAACCAGCGGCGCGGGCGGTACCGGTGCCGGCGGTACTGGGGCGGGCACGGCCGGGGGCGTGGGCGGCGGCTCGTACAGCGCGGCAGGCCCGGGCGGGTGCTCCTCGGCTGGCTGGCGCGCGGGCGGCGGTACGGCGTCCCAGGGGCCCGAGCCCGCAGCCGGCTCGGGACCTCCGGAAACAGCTGTCGTCTCCGCCATCTTCTGGTCACCGCCCCGCCCCGCCGCTTCCGCGACGTCTGATGCCCTTGCCTGCGTGGTGCCTGCCACCACGTTCCGTGCGCGCCACCCTACGAGATCCCGGCACACCCGATCCAGGCCGGGTACCGATCGGCGCGCCACGCCGCCCGCAGCCCCCGCTACCGTGCCACCATGACCGGGTCCGGCACGCACCGTGTCGACCCCCAAGTCGGCCTCACCGAAATCGACTTCGCCACCCCCGACAGCTGGCTCCGGGCAGCCTCCTGAACCGTGGGCGAACCACTGGCGAAGCGTCGGCGCGGATCGCGAAGGCGATGCACCAGGCGCAAGGAGCGGGGGCCGGCATGTCGGCCCCCGCTCAAGCCCACCGCGTGGCCGGCCGGTTCAGGAACCGGCCAGCAGGTCGCGCAGCAGGGCTACCGTGTCGGCGTCCAGGTCGCGGCCGGTGCGGCGGCTCAGAGCGTCGAGGCGGTTGACGGCGCGCAGGAGTTGGTCGCGGGCGCCGGCCGAGGCGTAGGCGTAGAAGAGGTCCCGGTGCAGGAGTTCGACGTCCGGGGCGACGGCGAGGCCGCGAAACACGGCGGCCTCGGCGCTGCGGTGGTCGCCGTACTGGAGCCGGCGGGCGGCCAGTTCGTGGGCGGTGTCGACGATGGCGGAGATCATGTCCTGGCGTTCGGCCTCGGCCCAGCCGTAGGAGGCGGGCGGGGCCTCGGCGAACGGGGCGCCGCGAACCAGGGCCAGGGCGTGGGCGAGGGCCGCGTCAGCGGTGGCACTGGTGCTGCGCATGCCGCGCCGGTAGAGGCTGCGGAACTCGTCCCAGTCGCAGGTGACGGCCGGCGCGAAGGCGTAGCCGTCGGTGGCCTCGGAGGACAGGTAGGCGCGCCCCTCGGCGGAGGCGCCGAACCAGGCGGCCAGGTCGGCGAGTTTGGCCGGGAGTGGGCTCTTGGCGTCGGCGGCGGTGGGGTGCGGGTCGAGGTGGGCGGCGCCGGGGTGCAGGTCGTGGTCGAGGGCGTGGTGGTCGGAGCCGGGACGCAGCGCGAGGTAGACGGCGAGCTCGGTGAGCCGGGGCAGCGCGCCGGGTTCGACGGCACCGACGGTGCCGGCCACGTCGACCGGGCCGAGCAGCCGGATCCGGGGGGCGTTGCGCGGGGTGTGCGCCTCCGGGGAACGCAGGATGGCGAGCAGGTCGTCGCTGTCGCTGCGGCCGGGGGTGGTCCGGGCGACCGGGGCGACGGCGGCCGGTCCGGGCTCGACCCCCGTTTCCACCCGCGCCTCGGCTTCGGCCGGGCGCTCCGCGGCAGAACCGGACTCGGGCTCGGGACCGGGCTCCGGCCGGGACGGAATGCGCGGGTCGGTGCCGGTGGGCGCGGGCGCGCTCTGGTGCGTCGGGGCGGGCTCGGCGGGGGTCGGGGCGGGCTCGGCGGACGGCCGCGGCACCACGGGCTGGACGGGCAGGACGACCACCGGAGCGTCCGCCTGCACCGCTTGCGCCGCCTCGGCCGCGTCCACCACGTCGTCCACAGCCGTGTCCGGGGCCCGGTCCGCCGCTTCGGCCGGTTCGCCCGGCAGCCGCAGGTCGCGGGTGGTCTCGTCGGTGGCCTGCTCGGTCTCGGCGGCCGCCTGGCGCCCCTGCCCGTTGACGGCGAACCGTGCCGGGCCGGCCGGCGTCGGGACGGGGGCCGGGGCGGGCGTCACCGGGTCGGTGCCCGCGAACGGGCTCGCGCCGGTGCCGATGACCCGGGTCAGCAGCCGGGGCCCGGCAGCGGCGTCCGCGTCCGCCTCGGCCTCCTCGACCGGAGCACCGACCACGGCCAGCACCGGTACGGTGGGCGGCAGTTCGGCGGTGTCCGGGTCCTCGTCCGGATCCGGGTCGAGACCGGGACCGTCCAGGGTCCAGGCGGGTGCCGGGTGCTGGGTGGTGTCGTCGGCGGCCCGGAGCAGTTCGGCGACCTGGTCGTACTGGCGGGCGTCGAGCCGCTGGAGTTCGACGGTCAGGTGCAGGCCGGGGATGGTGGCCTGGCCGGTGGCCGGCAGGGTCCAGCGGGCGACCGGGCCGGTGCCGCGCTCGGGGGCGCGGGTGATGACGGCGACGCAGGTGCGCGGGCGGGTGTCCAGCAGGCGGCCCAGCTCGGCGGGGATGTCGCCGCCGGGTTGCTGGGAGCAGAGCACGATCTCCGGCACCCAGGACTCGTCCGCCTGGCCACGACTGCGGGCCTCGCGCGGGCTGGCGGCCTCGGCGGCGATCAGGGTGGCACGGGCCTTGGCGGTGCGCGGGCCGAGCGCGGCCAGCGCGGCCTCCAGGGTGGGGTGGCGGTGGACGCGCTCGGCGGCCGGGCCGCTGATCGGCACCTCCTCGGCGAGGTCCACCAGGTGCAGGTGGAGCCGGTCGGCCAGCGGGCTGTGGGCCAGTTCGACGGCGAGGGTGCGCAGCACGTCACGGGCGTCGTCGGGGTGCCCGGAGAGGTGGAGCAGCCGGACGGCCTCCAGGTCGGCGAGGACCACCGAGCCGTCGGGCGAGGTGCCCAGGGTGACCAGCGCCGGGTAGGGCGCGGCGGTCTTGCGGGCCTGGGCGGCGCTGAGCAGGTCGCCGGACTCCTCACCGCACCACCAGACGTTGGCGGCGTGCGCGGCGCGGAACGGCGCGATCGGCGTGGCCGGGCCGGACAGGTGCAGCTCGATGGTGCGGCCGGGGGTGATCCGGGCCGCGACGATGGCCGGCAGGCGCTTGCCGCCGCGCACGGTGTTGCGGGCCAGCGTGCGCAGGGCGCGGTCCAGCAGTTCGAGCCCGGCCTGGTCCTGGCGGACCATCAGCTCGTTCTCGAAGGCGGCGGCCTCGGCGGCGGGCAGCGCGATGCGGTGCCGGGGGCGGCGGGCGCGCAGCTGGGTGCCGCGCCTGTAGGCGACGGTGCCGACCATCATCGCGGCGAGCAGGACGCCGACGGTGGAGGCGGCCAGGGCGACGGTGTAGTCGCCGTCGGACGCCGGGTCGGCGTGCGCGGCGGGGGCGGGCGCGGGTGTGTGGGCAGGCGTCGACGCCGGGGCCGACTGCGGCGCGCCCGGCGTCGGGGCGCCCTGGGTGGGCGCGGGGGCCGGGGTCCGGGTGGCCGGGGCCTGGCCGGGGGCGGGCATCGGTGTCTGCTCCGGGGCCGGGGCCGGGGCGGGCGTCTGGGCGGCCGAGGCAGCCGCCCCCGGCACCGTGAGCACCATCCCCGGCTCCAGCACGTCCGGGTCGGTCAGCCGCTCCCCGTCCGGCGCCTGCACCCCCTTGTTGGCGTCGAACAGCTTCGGCCAGGCCTCGCCGTCCCCCAACTCCCGCTGGGCGATGGCCGACAGGCTGTCCCCGGCCTGGACGGTCACGGTCTTCTGCCCGCCCGCACCCGACTCCGTCCCGGTCTGCGGTGCCTGCGCCTGACCGGAAGCGGGGGCGGGGGCCGGTGCGGGGGCCGGTGCCTGCGCGGCCGCCTTCGCCTCGTCCGGCTTGGCGTCCGCCGGCATCAGCAGTTCCCACCCGGGCTGGATCGGCCGGTCCGCGTCGAAACGGATGCCCGAATCGTCCATCATCCGGCCCTCGTTGAGCTTGGCGATCTCCACCCATCGCTCACCGGAGCCCAGTTGGCGCTCCGCGATGGACCACAGGCTGTCCGCGGGCCGGCTGTCCCGGACGGTGTACGTGGGGTGCTGCTCCGCCGCCGGGCTCAGCGCCGGTGCGGACTGGGCGGCGGGCAGCGCCGCCCGCTGCACGCCGGGGGTCAACTGCGCCTGGCTGACCGGGTTGTGCGTCAGCTCGGGCACCGCGGCGAAGGCCGAGCCGGCCACCGGCAGCAGCGCGAGCACCGAGCCGACCAGCCCGGCGGCGAGCCGCTGGCTCCAGCCGAAGGCCGGGATCCTTCGGGCGATCCGGCCGCGCAGCTGGGCGGGGATCTCCAGCAGGACGGAGAGCGCGAAGCACGCCCAGGCCAGCCAGCCGACCACCACCAGCAGCCAGAGGAACAGCCGCCCGTCGTCCGGACCTGTGAGCGCCTCACCCACCCCGCCCGGGGCGACCTCGCCCATCGAGGCGACCGCGTGGGTGCCGTACAGCAGCAGCGCGGGGACGCCGAACAGCAGGGCGAGCAGGGTGACCAGCGCGACGAGCGCGGTGATCAGCGCGCCGCCGCGGCCGCGTCCGGCCCGGTGCACGCTTCGACTCCGGTCCCTCTCGGTTCGGCCCCTCGCGATTCGATCCTGGTCGTTCCCGGTCCCGGTCCGGCCACTACGGGCCGGGGCGGTTCGGGCCTGGTCCTTGGCACGTGGCGCGGCCATCAGTCGGTCTCCGCTTTCTCGACTCCGTGGACGAGGGTCGCACTGCCCTTGCCCGTTACCTTCCGCTGCCCGAGGGCGCCCAGCAGGACCGGCCGGTAGTCGGCCTGCACGGTGATGGTGACGACCCTGCCGTCACCGGAGAACGCGACGTCGCCGACCTGCAGCCCGTACAGCCCGAGGTAGGCGTCGGCGGCCCGCCGGACGTAGTCCTGCTTGACCTTGAAGCCCTTCCCCTGCAGCACGGCCGCCTGGTCGAGTTGCTGCCCGCCGACCCGCGCGGCCTCCTGGGCGTAGGCGTCGGTGCGCTCGGCGACCCGCAGTCGGCCGCCGGCGTCGATCACCAGGGCGACGACGAGCACCAGGTAGGCCGCGCAGATCGCCACGAAAAGGGCGACCGCGCCCCGGTCCGACCGGCGCGGACCCCGCCGCACACCTCGGCGCCGCAGGCCGCTCAGCACTCGCATCCCCTCCCCCCAATCCACACGATGTCTCCCCACCGGCCCCCACCGGGCGCCACTCGGTGCCGTTGCGTCATCCCCCGAGCGCTCTCCGCTTGCGTCTCCCCCGCGCGGGCCGCCCCCAATCCCCCGATCGCCGCGGGCGGGGCCGCGCCGCCGTCATGTGCCCCGGTAACGGTCCACCACCGAGGTGAACTCCCCGACGAGGTGCTTCGTCACGGGTACACCGGACGGTCCGCCAAGCAGGTCGGCGAGTTCGACGTCGCAGATCACGGTGACCTTGACGGTCGCGACCGGACCGTCCGGCAGCGTCAACTCGCCCGTGGTCACCTTGACGTCGCCGTTGCGGCAGGAGACCCCCTGCTGGCGCAGCGTGTCGAGGGCGGAGTCCTTGGCCGGCTTGTCCATCCCGTCGACGCTGCGCTGCAGCGAGGCGGTCCGGGCCCCGGCGCGGGCGGCGGCCTCGACCGTGCCGGCCGTGGTCTGCACCCGCCCGGCGGCGATCGCCACCAGGACCAGCCCGACCACGCCCGGCACGACGATCGCCGCCTCGATCGCGATCCCGCCCCGGTCCCGCCGGCGCGCCCTCCGCCGGAGCCCCCGTCTCACGGCGCCACCACCGGCGCCACCACCGGCGGCACGAAGCGCTCGCGCGGCGCCTCGGCGACCTGCCGGATGCTGGGTGCCGTGAGCCCGGGTATCAGCAGCGGGGGCGTCAGCTCCACGGTGACCCGGATCGTCTTGTCCGTACTTCCGTCGGTCCGCACCTCGTACGAGCGCACGCCCTGCCGGTCCAGGAACTCCCGAGCCTGCCGCTGGGCGGCCGCGTCCTTGTCCTTGTCCTTGTCCTCCAGGTTCCCCTGCAACCGCCCGGCGTCCACGCCCTCGCGCGCGGCGGTGAGCGCGACCTGCCGGTCGTACCACCACAGCGCGGCCTGGACGACGAGCAGCACGAGCAGCAGGACGACCGGGAAGACGATGGCGAGGCTGATGCTCATCGACCCCCGGTCGCCGCGGCGGCGAGGCAGGCGGGTCACTTGCTGGCGCCGCCCGCGCCGCCCGGCATGTTCGGGTCCTGCTCGACCTTGGTGACCACCTTGTCCTTCAGCAGGTACAGCGCGGTCGCCACGGCGCCCGCGACGAACACCAGGGCGATGATGGCGAGGGCCAGTTCGATGCTGATGGCGCCGCGGTCGCCGCGCGCGCGGGCGGCCCGCAGCCGGCCCAGCCGGAGCGTGAACAACAGCAGGGCGAACTGCACGGGCAGCAGGACGGGCCGCATCACCCGGCCGGCCAGCTGGGCGAGTCGTACGGTCATCGGGTTCTCCCGGGGTGTGGTGTGGTGTCAGCTGCTCGGGTAAAGGCATCAGTTGAGCATCTGGTGGAGCGCGGGAAAGACGATCAGAACGGTCATCAGCAGGGTCAGGGCGGCCCCGGGCGCGACCATCCGCTCGCTGTCGGCGTTGGCGCGGGCGAGGTCCTCGGCGAGCAGTTCACCGCGCAGGCCCTTGGCACGGGCCCGCAGGGTGTCGTACACGGCGGCGCCGTCGGTGCCGGACAGCCGCATGATGTCGGCCACGTCCTGGAGCGCGCTGAGGCCCAACTCCTCGGCCAGCGCGTCGAGTCCGGCCCAGGGCGGGAGGCGGTCGGTGGCGGCGCGCTCCAGCGCGTCGCGGATCCGGCGGAACACCACGCCCTGTCCGACCGAGGCGGCGCGGCGCAGTGCCTCGGCGGGGCCACAGTCGGCGGCCCGCTCCATGGCGACGAGTTCCAGGTAGGCGGCGATGCCGTGCAGGTACTCGGTGCGCGCCTCCTTGGCCTCGCCGCGCACGATCGTGTCCGGGACGAAGAACAGCAGCCCGGCCAGCAGCGGTCCGGCGACCAGCGGCAGGGCGAAGGGCAGGCCGACGTCCATCAGCACGACCATCGCGCCGAGGTAGGCGGGCAGCACCAGGCCGAGCGCGGCGAACAGCAGCTTGTGCGCCATGAACCGGGCCGGGGTACGGCC
This sequence comes from Kitasatospora sp. NPDC001159, assembly GCF_053598235.1. NCBI lineage: Bacteria > Bacillati > Actinomycetota > Actinomycetes > Kitasatosporales > Streptomycetaceae > Kitasatospora > Kitasatospora sp. NPDC001159. The sequence goes on along the minus strand of NZ_JBSFJV010000007.1, from coordinate 17,326 downwards.
GATCAGGGCGAGTTCGCGGCGCGGGATGGAGACCCCGCGCAGGGTGAGCGAGCGCTCGCCGATCCGGTCGTACCAGCGCGGCCGCTCGTCCGGGTCCTGGGGCCGGTCCGCCGGGGCTCGGTGCAGCCGGTCCAGCGCCTGGCGCAGGTCCGGTGGCGCGGGCCGCAGTTCGGCGATCAGCAGAGCGAGGCCGCCGGCCACGGCGGCGCCGGCCAGCACGGACCAGGGGGAGATCACCGGGCCTCCCCGAGCTGCTCGACGGGCTCCTGTTCGGGGCCGGGCAGGCGGCGCCCGCCCTTGCTGCGCCGGTCCGGCGCGAGCAGCCGGGGCACCGGCGGGTGCGAGGCCAGCGCCCGCATCCAGGCGATGATCGCGACGAACAGCGCGGCGACCCCGGCGAGCACGATCTGCCCGAGGAAGGTCCCGTAGGGGCGGGTGTACTCGGTGTTGAAGGAGCCGACCGTGACGACCAGCACGATGATGCCGACCAGCCAGCGGATGGTGGTGCGGTGCTTGGCCCGGTCGGCCTCGATGGCGCGGCGCTGGCGGACCTCCTCGCGCACCGAGTCGGCCATGTCGGACAGCGTCCGGGCCAGGCCCGGGCCGCTGTCCCCGGCCCGCAGCACGAGGGCCGCGAGCACCTTGTCGGCGGTGGCGTCGGCCAGGCTGTCGGCGAAGGACCGCAGCGCCTCCTCGGGTCGCCAGCGGGCCTGCAACCGGGCGGCCAGCTCGCAGATCTCGTCCTCCAGGGCGGCGGGGGCGGTGCGGCGGCTGGTGACGATGGCCTGGTTGAGGCCCACGCCGAGCAGCAGCACGTCGGCGATCCGCTGGGTCCACTCGGACAGCGCCTCCAGGCGCTCGATCCGGTGGGTGTCCGGGCGGGTGGTGTCGAACAGCCAGGGCAGGCCGAAGACGGCCAGCGGCACCAGCAGCGCGGTCAGCGGGATCCCGGTGAACAGCCAGGCCAGCGGCGCTCCGGCGAGCGCCAGCGGCAGCTGGAGCCGGCGCAGCCGCACCATCCGCAGCGAAGCCGCGCCGGGGGCGCCGTACCAGAAGACGTGGGCGCGGCCGGCCAGCGGGTTGTCCCGGCGGCCCGGCTCGTCCTCGTCGGCGGGCTCGCTGCCGCGGGCCCAGGCCACCAGGGCGACCAGGCCGCCCGCGACCGCCAGCCCGCACAGGGCGAACAGCAGCATCACCGCGCGCCACCACCGATCCGCAGCTGCAGCGGGGTGGCCCAGCCCCCGTACCGGGAGCCGAGCAGCGAGGCGTCGAAGCCGGCCCGGCGCAGGTCGTCCAGGCACTGCGGCGGGGTGTGCGGGACGGCGCGCGGCTCGCCGAGGTCCGGCCGGGGGCCGAAGACGGTGTTCAGCGCGGGACGGCCGCTCTCGCCGAGGCCGGTGACCTCCAGGACGTGCGAGACGAAGCGGTGCCGACGGCCGCCGACGGCGGTCTCGTCGACCATGGTGACGTGCACGATGAGGTCCAGGGCGTTGGCGGTGAGCCGGTAGGCGAGGGCGTCGGTCATGTGCGAGCCGTACTCCAGGCAGAGTTCGGCGATGCGGTCGACCACCATGTGCGGGCCGCGGGCGTGCAGGGTACACATCGAGCCGCCCTCGCCGTTGGTCATGACCCGCAGCATCGGGACGACCTCGCCGGAGCGGACCTCGCCGACGATGACCCGGGAGAGGGTCATGCGCAGCGCGGCCGGGATGAGGTCGCCGATCGTCAACTCCCCGGCCAGGCGGCCGTCGACGCGCTCGCCGTTGCCCTCGCGGGCCTCCATCGGGACGACCTGGCGCAGGTGGCCGAGGGTGTGCAGCCAGAGTTCGAACTCCGACTCCAGGGTGCCGATCCGCTCGTCCGGCGGGATCTCGGCGGCCATCGCGCGCAGCAGGCTGGTCTTGCCGACGCCCTGGGTGCCGGTGATCATCACGTTCTTCCGGGCCCGGATCGCGGCGGCCAGGAAGGCGGCCAAGGTGGCGTCCAGGGTGCCGAGTTCGACCATCTCGGGCAGCGTCGCCGAGGCCACCCGGTGGCGGCGGATCGCCACGTACGGGCGGGGCGTCACCTCGGTGAGCGCCTGCAGGCGCATGCCGCCCTCCAGGCGCAGGGCGAGCGTCGGGCTGGCGGTGGACAGGCTGCGCTCGGCGCCGCCGTGCTGGCGGGCCAAATCCTGGAGCAGCTCGATGAGTTCGGCGTCACTGTCGGCCACCGGCGGGACCTGGCGCAGGGGCTGGTGCACCTTGGAGACCCAGACGTCGTCACAGCCGTTGATCAGAATGTTCTCGATCTCCGGGTCGTCCAGGTAGGGCTGGAGCCGGCCGGCCCGGAACAGCAGGTCGAAGACGGCCTCGGCGAGGGCGCGGTCCTGCTCCCGGGTGGGCGGGATGCCGTGGGTCTGGGCGTAGGCGTCGGACCAGCGGGCGACCGCCTCCTCGATCAGCGCGCGGCCACGCTGGCGGCGGGTGGCACGGTCCGGCTCGGAGCCGGAGCCGACGGTCAACCGACTGATCTGCTGGTGCAGTTCGGCCGCGACCTGACGCTTGAGTTCGCGTGCGACCTGCGGGTCGACGGCCGGGCGGGTGGCGGCCCCGCGCAGGTCCAGCGAGGGCAGTTGGGAGGGTACGGCGGTGGGCCCGGCCGCACCGCCGTGGGCGGGGGCGGCGGGCTGGGGCGCGACCGGGCCGGGCTGGTACGCCGGCGCGGGCCGAGGCGGCGCGGCGGCGGGCGCGGGTGCCGGCGCGGACGTGGACGTGGGTGTCGACCAGGGCAGGGCGGCCGGGTCGGCCGTCGGGCGCTGGTGCAGGGGGCTACCGCGCACGGAGCACCTCCCCGGGGTTGTACGGGTACGGCTGTCCGCCGACCTGACGCTCAGCCACCACAGGCTGCTGGAGCGGGTACCGTCTGTCCTCGTCGGACGGTCGCGGCGTCTGGACGTGCGCCGGGAACGGCGCCGGGGCGGCCGGCTGCGGCGCCAGCCCGGCCAGCGGCGCGACCGGTCCGGTGGTGATCAGGGGCGGGACGTACGACGGCTGCTCACCCTCGCCGGGGTCGTAGGCAGGTTCCGCGTAGGGCGGTTGTCCGTACGGCGGTTGTCCGTACGGCGGTTGTCCGTACGGCGGTTGTCCGTACGAGGCCGGGGCAGCCATCGGCGGCAGCGGCGCCACCGGCCCCGGGGCGGGAACCGGCGCCGGGGCGGGCACGGTGGGCGTAGCCGGAGCGGGCGCGGCCAGCGGCGCCGTGAGCTGGGCGGGCGCGGGCGTCGGCGCGGCGTTCGGGGTGAGCCGCTGGCGCCGTCGGCGGACCAGCAGCTGCAGTTCGTCGGCCGCCGAACGGGCCGTGCGCATCAGCTCCGAGCGGATGAACCGCCGGTCGGTGGTGTCCCCGCCGTCGGAGAGCACCCGCGCGGTACGGGCGGCGTGCGGCAGCACTCCGAGCACCGGCAGGCCGAACTCCCGGGACACCTCCGCCCCCGAGTACGGCCCCTCGGCGACCAGCAGCAGCCCGAACGCGTCCACCCCGGTCCCGCCAGCGGTCAGGTCCTCGGCGAGGGCGGCGAGCCGGGGGCGCGCCGCACTCAGCCCGCGCAGCGTGGTGCGCACCGTCGCCGCCACCACGTCCGCACGGCGGGCCAGCACCGCGCTCGTCCCGGTGGCGCCGGAGCGGCCGAGGTCCAGGATGACGTCGTAGCCCTGCTGCTCGATGCCGTGCAGCAGTTCGGCCAGCGGCTCCCAGGTGTAGGCGAGGCCGGGCGCCTGGGCCGGGTCGGTCAGGCCGGGCAGCAGCAGCCGCTCGGCGTTGCCCTCGGGAGAGAGGTCGATCAGCTGCTCCCAGATGGTCTGGGCGAGCAGCCCTCGCCGGTCGGCGACGGCGAGGTTGCGCAGCCCGTACACCGCGTCGACCCGACCTTCCAGGGCACCCGCGAGCACCGCGCCTCCGTCCGGGTCGGCCTCGACCAGCAGGATCCGCCGGCCGGGTTGCAGCGGCCAGGCCAGCAGCAGCGCCAGCGCGGTCGTGGTCGCGCCCGGCGCGCCCGGACCGCCGACCACCGCGATCACCGCCATCAGGCGCCACCCGTCCCGGCCGGGGCACCCGTTCCGGCCGGGGTGGCGGGCGCGGTGGCCGCGCCGGTGGGTGCCGCCGACGGGGAGGCCGGGGAACCGGCCCCGGCGCCGCCCGGGGCGGCGCGCGGCGCCAGCAGCACCTGGATCCGCCCGCTCGCCACCCACTGCGCCAGCCGGGGCCCGTCCGCCGCGCCGACCGCCACGTCGATCACCTGGCTGCCGTCGGTGTCCACCCGGCCGACCGTGATGACCGTCGCCGGCAGCGAGTCGGCCCGGCCGGTGTCGGGGGTGTTGACCACGACGATCTGCACCCCGGGCTGGAGCCGGCTGGCGGGCAGCTGGGTGCGCTTGGCCGACACCCCGACCACGATCTGCCCCGGCTGCACCGACAAGCCCTGCGCCAGGTCCGAACTGATCAGCATGGACCCGCGCTTGAGGTCGGTGGCGGCCCGCATGCCGACCGCCTTGGCCCGGTCCTGGGCCGACACCGGCCGCAGCGCCGGATCCCCCGCGATCCGGGCCACCACCAGGTCGTCCTCGGTGATCACCTGCCCCCAGGGCACGTCCCGGGCCAGCGCCAGAACCGCGACCCGCTGCCCGGTGCTGTCGTAGAGGACGGCGCCGCCCAGCCCGCCGGCCGCGATCAGCGCGACCGCCATCGCCAGCACCGCCGGGCGCCGCCGCCGGGCCCGCATGGTCCGCCCGGGCGCGTGCGGCACGGCACGGCCGCGACCCCTGCCCTGCTCCTGCTGCTCCGGGGGCGCCACGGACACCGCGGCGCCGGCGGGTGTGCCGGATCCCGGCGTCGCGAATGTACGGTTCTCCACCGGGTTCCGCCCTTCCCTCGTTCGCTTCCGGTTCGTCAGTGGTCGAATCGCCGTCGTGGCGCGGTCAGTTGAGGACCTGCACCTCGGCGACCTTGACCGCGAAGGGTTCGCTGTCCTGCTTGAGCTTGTCGATCGTGTAGGTCGCAGGCTTCGGCCCCGTGACGACCACGTCGGCCGCCCAGCGCGTCCGTACCGTGGCGCTGAAGACGCCGTTCTGCTTCGTGCCCGAGCCGACCTTGAACTCGTAGCCGCAGTCCGGGGACTTGGCGGCGCCGTACGTGGGGTCGTACGGCGTCCCGGCCGTCGCGCACTCCGCGGTTTGGCCGCCGCCGAAGTCCCAGGTGGTGCCGGTCAGTCGGACCGTGACGGTGACCGAGACTCCCCCGGACTCGGCGTACCCCGGCTTGGGCGGCACCGAGTTCTCCGCCCAGAGCCAGACCGGTGCCTTGACCACCGCCGTCCCGCCGGGCGCGACGCGGCCCACCGGCGCCGGGAGCTTGACCTGGTCGAAGGCCTCCTGCTTGAGCTCCGCCAGGGTCTTCTGGCGCTGCCCGTTGGGCCCGTTGGGCACGAACTCGATCTCGGCGCCGTCCTGGCCCCCGTTCGTCTGCGGGCAGACCTTCGAGTAGAGCGAGCCCTCCGAGGCCTTGTGCCCCTTCCACGCGTCGTCGCTCTCGGGAAGCTGCTTGTCCAACGGACGGAAGTAGCACCCCCGGTCGCTGTCGAACCAGCCCCACTGCGGGTCGTGGCACGCCCACTGCACGTCGTGGTAACTGCACAGCTCCGGACCCGGGTCCACTGCGCCGCCCCCGCCCCCACCGGGATTCGAAGCTCCGGGCGCGGGCGTCGTTCCGCCGGAACTGGCGTGGGCGCAGATCACGCTCGGGAAACACTGCTCGGCCCCGCCGCTCGGCGGTTCGTCCGCCGTCGCCGTCACCGCCGAGGACAGCAGCAGCCCGGCGGACAACGACGCGACGACCGCGAACCGCCCGGCCGGTTTCCGCGCGTTCAGCATGTCCGGTCCACCTCCCGCGTGAACTCGTAGATCAGCCAATGTGCTTGGAACCTGCGCAGGGACGCGGTCGCGACGTACCGGTTCAAGCGCTGCCCGGGATCCTTTGCGGCCCCGGTGACGGCATCGACGCGATGCCAGCCGGAGAGATCGACGCAGTCCTCGATCACGGCGGTCCGCGGATCGGCTTTCAGATCAATCGCCTTCACCACCGCCGAATTGCGCGGCGTCCCGGTCATCACCACTTTGGCCTCGTGGAGTTGGCGGAGGCTGACGAGGGTGTCGGACAGGGCGCGGCCCGAGGAGTACTGCTGCAGCGTAAAACCGTCCGAATCCGTGCGCCCGAATACCTCGGTCTGGGCCTGCCACCAGTCCTGATACGCACTCAGGGCGAGCCGCGCCATGGCGCCTTCCGGGCCGTCGGTCGGCGCGATCGTGGCGTTTACCGAACCACCCGAAGGAGTTAACGGGTTCACTCCCGCAACAGTGGGCGCAGCCGAACCGAGACGATCGACGGAACCGTCGGCACCACCGCTCGCACAAGCGCCGAGCAGCAACACCAGAACCGCCCCACCAACCCCAACGGCCCCAGGGCGCAACACATTTCCGCGCTGCCGCATCGCCCCACCTCGTCGCGACCGAGCCGATCCGTGATCCACGGCCGCCAGAAGATTTACTTCGTCCCGCCGGTGTTTCCGCTGGGGATCGATTCTTCGCCAACCCACCCCATCACGGCAACACCTCAGGCCCCCCGACCTTACGCGGAAGGCGGTTCCGTCGGGGCACTTTCCCGCCACAGAACGGCCAACAGTTCTTCGGAAAGCGACAATCCGGCCAATGCGCCCCGAACCGCGGCCCGATTGCGCATCAACAGGCGCCCGCCGTGCGGCGGAACGAGCAGGCGCGCGCCCGGCGCACCCGAACTACCGGCTGACTCTTCCCCGTCCAGCAACCCGGCGACGGCCGGCTGGAGGTCCAGCGGGGCGACGGCCGCGGGAGCACCCGGGACGCCGTGGCGCAGGACAGTGGTGAGTGCCCGGCTGAACGAGCCATCGCCGCCCGGCAGTACGGCGTCCCGGCCGCGTCTGCCCGGGGTGAAGCGGCCGACCCGGCCCCACAGCGGGACCCGGGAGTAGCTGAGCAGTTCGCCCGCGCTGTCCTCGCCGCCGCGCTCCAGCGCCGTCCAGGTGTCGCGGTCGGCCACCGCGTCGACCAGCAGCAGCGCCTCCTCCTGGTCGCCGTGCACCATCGCGCTGACCACCCAGTCCCACGCCAGGCCGCGCCGGTAGGCGTTGTCGGGGGTGCTGCCGCCGGTGACCAGGGCGAGCCGGCGACCGCGGGGGTCGGCGACCAGCTGGCCGACCAGGCAGACCACCAGCCATCGGCCTGGGTGCTGGGCGGCGCCCCGGACCGCGGTGAGTATCGCGTTGGCGTCCGCATACGGCGCCGTACGGGTGACGCGACAGCCGGCCGCGCCGGTGTCGAAGCACATCCCGGGCAGCACCTCGGCCAGCAGCCGGGCGCCGTCCGGCGCGAGCGCCGAACCCCCGTACGCCCGGTCCGGCCCGCCGTCCGCCCCGATCACCACCAGATCGACCCCGCCGGCCATCCGTCCGCCCCCTCCTCCACCATTCCTCCACCCGCCGGGCAGGCTACCGCTCCGGGCGGCCGCCGACGGGGCTCCCGACCCGTCCGCTCAGGGACCATGGGCCCTATCGACGCGCGTACCGACCGGAGGACGATCGGACGCATGGAGCGTGAGGACCGTGTGGAGACCCTGAGCGAGGCCGAGTGCCTGCGGCTGCTCAGCACCGTGCCCGTCGGGCGCGTGGTGTACACCGAGCACGCGCTGCCGGCCGTCCTGCCGGTCTCCTTCGAGGTCCTGGACGGGCGGCTGGTGCTCGCCGTGCGCCGGGGAAGTGCCACCGCGCGCGGGCTTGACGGCACGGTGGTGGCCTTCCAGGCCGATCTGCTGGACCCGGTCACCCGCACCGGGTGGAGCGTGCTGGTGCACGGTCGGGCGGACGCGGTGCGAGACCCCGAGCAGGTGCGGCGGGTGCTGCGCTCCGGGCTGCGGCCATGGGTGGGCGATCCGGAGCCGCTGTTCATCGCGCTGGTGCCGGAGCTGGTCAGCGGGCGGCGGCTGTTCCCGACCGGCCAGGGCTCGCCGGGGCACGCGGCGCTGCGGCCCTGACGCGCTGCCGTTCCGCGCTTCCCTTTTCCCGTCCGCTCCTGACAGATACCAACGGGTAGGCATACGCTTCCGGCGTCCTGGCCCCTCGCCGGGCCCGTCCCCCTCCAGGAGCGCACCGTGACGACCTTCGCCTCCCTCGCCGAGCTGACCGCCGCCGTCGGCACCGAACTGGGCACCAGCGAGTGGCACACCATCGACCAGCGGCAGATCGACCTGTTCGCCGAGGCGACCGGGGACCACCAGTGGATCCACGTGGACCCGGAGCGGGCGAAGGAGAGCCGGTTCGGCTCGACCATCGCGCACGGCTACCTGACCCAGTCGATGATCCCGGTGCTGGCCAAGGAGTGCTACAGCGTCGAGGGCGTGCGGATGGCACTGAACTACGGCTCGGACAAGGTCCGCTTCCCGGCCCCGGTGCCGGTGGGCACGGCGATCCGGGCCACCGCCGAGCTGGTCTCGGCCACCGAGGTGCCGGGCGGGGTCCAGGCGGTGGTCCGGTTCACCATCATGAGCGAGCAGAGCGCCAAGCCGCACTGCGTCGCGGAGGCGATCACCCGCTTCTACGCGTAACGCCGACTGGTACGCGTAGCGCCGGCTTCCACGTGGAGCGCGGATCCGGGTTCCGGCCCGCGCCGGGTACGCCGATTGGACCGTACCGGACTCTCCACCGGGTCCGGACGGCCCACGGCGAGTAGTCTCCGACGAGATGGTTGTCGTACCACGTGGGCCCATCTGCCCCAAGGGTGCGCGCCCGGGCATGCCCCGGTAGCCGTGACCGTCCCTGGAGGAGCCGTGCCCCGCCCTGCCCCGTGGTTCTCCCGTCTCGCCGGTCTGACCTCACAGCTCGCCCCGCCGTCCGCCGGGCCGGTCGCCGACCGCGCCGTCCCCGGACTGGCCGGACTCCCCCGCGCGGCCTGGCACCGGGTCCGGACCGACGCCTTCGGGGCCGATCCCCGGGGCGAGCGGCTGGCCCGGATCCGCCGCTCGCCCCAGTTCGTCGACGGCGCCTTCCGCAACCCGGTGCCGACCCGCCGCCTGGTGTACGAGCGGAGCCCGCTGGAGATCACCCGCGCCCAGCTGGGCGGGGACAAGACCCGCCGCTCGCCAGCCGCCGCCGTGCCGGTGCACCGACTGCTGCCGGTCGACCTGGCCACGCCACCGGAGTCCGGGCTGCGGCTCACCTGGCTCGGGCACGCCACCGTGCTCGCCGAGATCGGCGGGCGGCGCGTGCTGATCGACCCGGTCTGGGGCGAGCGTTGCTCCCCGTTCACCTGGACCGGACCCAAGCGGCTGCACCCGGTGCCGCTGCCGCTGTCCGAACTCGGGCCGGTGGACGTGGTGGTGGTCTCGCACGACCACTACGACCACCTGGACATGGCCACCGTACGGGCCCTGATCGGCAGCGACGCGGTGTTCGCCGTACCGCTCGGGGTCGGGGCGCACCTGGAGCACTGGGGGGTGCCGGCCGGACGGATCGTCGAACTGGACTGGTGGGAGTCCGCCGAGGTCGCCGGGCTGACCCTGACCGCCACCCCCGCCCGGCACTACTGCAGCCGCGGGCCGCGCACCAGCACGTTGTTCCTGTGGTCGTCCTGGGTGGTTGCGGGCGGCGGGCACCGGATCTTCCACAGCGGGGACACCGGGTACTTCCCCGGCTTCGCGGAGATCGGGCGTCGGCTCGGACCGTTCGACGCGACGATGATGCAGGTCGGCGCGTACAGCGAGTTCTGGCCCGAGGTGCACATGACCCCCGAGGAGGGCGTCCGGGCACACCTGGACCTGGGCGGCGAGCTGCTTCTGCCGATCCACTGGTGCACCTTCAACCTGGCGGCCCACCCGTGGGAGGAGCCCGCCGAGCGCGTCGTCACCGCCGCCCAGGCGCTCGGCGCCCGCCTCGCGGTCCCCCGCCCCGGCAAGCCCTTCGAGCCCGTCGACCCGCCGGCGCTGCGGCTCTGGTGGCGCGCGGTGACGGCCGTGCCGCGCGGCATCGAGCCGCTGGTCTCCGAGCGCGAGAGCGCGGCGGCGGCCACGACGGGGACGGCGGTGCGCGAACAGGTGACAGATTTCAGCGAACAGATTTCGAAATCTGTTCACTGAACGCCGTTTGCTGAAATCCGTGCACAGCTGCTCGACGAGCGTCGGACGGCCGCCCAGGACAGCCGACGGGCACGGAAAGGCGTACGCGTGTGCGGATTACGTCATGCGGAGCACGCGTCATGCGGAGCACGCCAGGTCACCGGTCTGACAGCCCATCGGGCCGACATCGAAATGAAACGTGTTCTACACCCTGTGAGTGTTACCCAGGACACACCACCGTACGGTTGGCTTCTGCCACTATGGGCCGGTGACCGACCTGACCGAACAGCAGACCCCGGCCGAGCAGGCGCCCCGCCCGGCCGCTCCGTTCGCCGAGTTGCTGGAGATCGAGCAGCTGGACGAGAACACGTTCCGGGGCTACTGCCACGCCGGGGCCCCGATGCGCGCCTTCGGCGGCCACGTCGCCGCCCAGGCCCTCGCAGCCGCCGGACGCAGCTGCGAGGCCCCGCGCGCGGTGCACTCGCTGCACAGCTACTTCCTGCTGCCCGGCAACCCCACCCGGCCGATCACCTACGAGGTCGAGCGGCTGCGCGAGGGCGTCACCTACGCCACCCGCCGGGTCCGGGCGGTGCAGGACCGGAACGAGATCTTCAGCCTCACCGCTTCCTTCAAGCGCCCGGAGCCGACCGGCGAGCGCCACCGCGAGATGCCGCCGGTGCCCGCCCCGGAGTCCCTGCCCGACGCCTTCTCGCACTGGGACGAGGAGCTGCAGGCCGCGATGAGGAACTCCGACGGCTTCCGCGACCTCGAACTGCGCTTCGTCCCGGCGGACGCCCCGGGCGTGCCGCCGGCCGTCCCCGGGATGCCGCAGCAGTTCGTCTGGCTGCGCATCGCCACCCCGTTCCCGGCCGGCGACCCACTGCTGCACACCTGCGCGCTCACCTACCTGTCCGACCTCACGCTGGCCTCCACCGCAGGACTGCACGAGCAGCCGAACTTCTTCCAGCGCACCGAACCGCCCCGGCTGCTGATGGCCTCGCTGGACCACGCGATGTGGTTCCACCGCCCGTTCCGGGCCGACGAATGGCTGCTGTTCGCCCAGCGCAGCCCGTCCGCCTCGGACGGCCGGGGCCTGTCGCTCGGCGAGTTCTACGACCGGGACGGCCGACTGGTGGCCTCGGCCGTCCAGGAGGCGCTGATCCGCAGGCTGCCGTAGCCGGCGGACGGCCCCGGGCACCCCGGTGGCCGCCGGGCGAACGGAAGGGGGCCGGTCGGCGTCATACTCCTGAGCGGCCCCGGCCCGTATCATGGTGCGGGTGACCAAGGTTGACCTGTCACCACGGCCGGTGGAGGCGATGTCTCCGCGTCAGCTCGAACGCCGCGAAAGCCTGATCGCGGCCGCGCTCGCCCTGGTGAACGAGATCGGCGTCGAGCGGCTGCAGATGAAGCAGGTCTGCGAGCGGTCCGGAGTCGCCCTGGGGACGACGTACCGCTACTTCTCCTCCAAGGACCACCTCCTGGCGGCGGCGATCGCCGAGTGGCACCGCCTGTTGCTGGCCGACCTGGTGGCCGAGCTGCGCGGACCGCGCGCCGGGCTGGGGGCCACCGACCGGGCGGTGCGGTTCGTCCGGGGCGGGATGCGGGCCTACCAGCGCCAGCCCGAGCTGGCCCGGCTTCGGGTGGCCGTCGCCGCCTCCACCGATCCCTTCGCCAGCGAGGCCCTGCAGGGGATGGCCCGGGCCGACAGCGCCGCCCTGCAGGCGGTGACGGCCGAGGTGCCGGCGGCGGCCAGCGACCTGGTGCGGCACATCGTCGCGCACGCCTGGCAGGGGGAGCTGACCGCCTGGGTGACCGGCCGCACCACCCTCGGGGACGCCCGGCGGCGGTTGGAGGACGTGGTGCGGCTGGTGCTGACCCCGTACGAGACCCACTACCCGGCCCCGTACGAGGTCCAGTCCACCGGCTGAGCCCCGGCTTCGTCAGACCACCGCCACCGGGTGCACCACCACGGCGCCGAACAGGTAGCCCTCCCGGTTGAACGGCGCCCGCTCCGGCTGGGTGCCACCGAGGCGGTCCGTCGCGCGGGCGCGCAGCTCGTACGGGCCGGGCCGCTCGGGGCGCCAGTCGATGCTCCAGCGCGTCCAGTTGTCGGCGAGCGGCTCCTCGCACAGCGCGGCGGGCCGCCAGCTCCGGCCGCCGTCGGTGCTCACCTCGACCCGGCTCACCGGGGCGGTGCCGGACCACGAACGTCCGTGCAGCCGGTGCTCTCGCCCGGCCTCCAGCACCGCACCCGCGGCCAGCTCGAAGGCGGACTTCACCACCTGGGTGCTGAGCGGGGCGCCGCCGCCGGGCGGGTAGTCCGGGCCGAACATCCGGTAGAAGTCGGTGTTCCACGGCGAGCGAAGCGGGTGGTCGGCCACCTCGATGGCGCCGACCCACTTGATCGAGGCGATGCCCACCCAGCCGGGCACCACCAGCCGGGCCGGCGCGCCGTGGTCCGGGGTCAGCGGCTCGTCGTTCATCTCGTACGCGAGCAGCACGTCCTCCAGCGCCTTGGCGACCGGCAGCGGGCGGCGCACCGGGCCGTAGTTGACGCCGCCGACCACGTAGTCCGGGTCCAGGCCGACCGGCAGCAGGTCCACCGCGCCGTCGGTCAGCCCGGCCGCCCGCAGCACCTCGGCCAGCCGGACCCCGCGCCAGCTCGCCGAGCCGATGCCGCCGAGCGTCCACGGGGTGCCGGGCACGGACTGGTGCTGCTGGCTGCGGTAGTAGCTGCGGCCGTTGCCGGCGCACTCGATCACCGCGTCGATCCGGGTGGCCGGCAGGGCTCGCAGGTCCGCCAGGCCGAACTCGACCGCCTGCTCGGCCGTCGGCGCGCCGCGCAAGCCGCCGCCGAACAGCCGCAGCCGCCAGCGGTCCGGGTCGATCAGCGGGGTGCCGGTGTGGTTGCGGACGAAGAACCGTTCCGTCGGCACATGACGGCCGATCGCGGCCTTGCCGTCGGCGTCGCGCAGAGCCTCCCAACGCATCTCGGCATTGGTGTCGTGCGGGACGAACCACTCGGCAGGAAGCGGTTTGACGATTCCGGACACAGGCCAGGGCACCTCCTCGGCGGCCGCCCGGCCCGGGGCGAACACCGGCGCGGCCAACGCGGGCACGGTGAGCGCCCCGGCGGCGGAGCGCAACGGCATCCGGACGGCACTGTCCGGATGGCGCTCCGTGTCTCAGCGTAGGGGATCCGGCGCTTCACGTAACCAGGGCCGTCGGCCGGGGTTCCGGTGCGATCTCCGGCTTGACCTTCTCACCGGTTTGACATCCTCCCGCGCCTGCGGCACGGACACCCGTGGATCGCAGGTCGCCAAGGTGGGTTCCCCGTTCAACGGGCCGTGCCTGGCGTGGGATCGCCACACCCGGACTGACCGGCCCTCCAAGGGCGTTTAGCCTGTCCGCCTGCCCGGCGGCCAGGATGTTGCGAGCAGCATTGAGGTCACGGTCATGCAGGACGCCGCAAGCGGAACAGGCGCCGCCGTGATCACCAGCTTCTGGAGATCGGCGCTCTTCGGGTACGGCAAACCTCCTTTCCGGGCATCCTTCCGCGCCGCAAGAGCGTCGTTGTACACCACCCGCGCGCACCCGAACGTCCGGGCCAGCGCCGCTCGCTGGCCCACCGTCGGGTAGATGCGATACGAGTACCTCAGATGCACACGATCAACCTACCGGGGGCCACTGACATCGCCTCCCGTACAGAACTCCGGAGCTCACTCCGCCCCTTCGTGGCTCCGAGACAAGGAACCGATTCCTCCCGGGGCTGAAGCCCCCGGCTTCCTCGCCAGAATCAGGTGAACACCTAGCGTTCCCGCTGTCGGAGCAGTCCCGCATGAACCCGCGAAATCCCGCCTGTCCGGCCCGTCCACACCCGTCCACGGCCGCCCGCCCATCCCCGCCCGCGGCCTCCGGGCCGCCGTACGGGTCGCCGGTCGGCGAGGCCCTCGCCGATGCGGACGACCCACTGACCGGCGCATACGCCCCACCCGGCGGCAGGATGGGGCGTATGCGGCCAACCGACGCCCAACCCCCGTCCGGACTTCACCCGCGCGTACCGACCGTTCACACCGCCCTGGGACCCTCCCTGTCATGAACGCCAGCTCTCAGGCGCCCTACCAGGAACCGCGCTTCCCCCTCCCGCAGCACCACCGCCGCCTCCTCGCCTGCACCGCCGTCCTCGCCTCCATCGCCCTCGGCACCCTCGGCGTCGGCGCCACAGTCGAAACCGTCCAGCACGGCCCCCTCGCCACCACCACCGCCAGCAAGTAGCCGGCCGCACCCGGCACCGCCGTCCACCCCGGACGCGGTGCTTTCGCGTTCCCTGCGCGGGAAGACGCGAAGCACCTACACCCGCCGCCCCTCACGCGCCGCCGGGGGCGGGGCCGCCGGGCGGGAGTGGCGGCCGGTGCTGGGGGTGGGGTGGAGGTCGGGGGCCGGGGCGTATCGGGCGGCCGGGGGGCGGAGGAGCCAGGTGGTGCGGGGAGTGGGGGTGATGAGGCCGAGGCGGTGGAGGAGGTCGAGGGCGTCTCGGCGCAGGGCGGTGCGGTCGGCGAGGTAGCGCGCGGGGAGGCCGTATTCGTCGGTGATGTCGCCGAGGACGCCGTCTATCAGGGCGTCGGGGACGGGGACGTCGCCGTCGGCGCTCTCGCCGGGCAGCGGGCGGACCTCCTCGACCAGACGCTCGACCAGCAGCAGGGTGGCCTGGGCGAGGGTGCCGGCGCCGGGGAGGGCGAGGTCGGTGAGCTCGGCGGCCGGGTCGAGCAGGGCGACGCCCTCGGCCCGCAGTTCGGCCTCGAGGCCGAGGAACTCGGCGAGCGCGGCCGGGCCGCTGAGCCGGTGCTCGTGCAGCCAGGCGCGCCGCTCCTCGGGGAGGTCGGCGGCGAGGACGGCGGGCGTCTCGGCGAGGAGGCGGCGGACGGCGGTGGCGGGCTCGGCCTCGGCGGCGCGGCGGATGAGGTCGGCGGCGTCGTCGGCGAGGGCGGGCGGGCCGGCCGGGACGGCGCGGGCGAGTTCCCGGTCGACGGTGAGCACGAAGTCGGCGTCGGCCGGGTCGGACGGCAGGTCGCCGAGCACCTGCCAGGCGGCGAGCGCGGCGAGTGCCATCGCGAGGTCGGCCGGCTCGGCGGCGAGTTCGGGTGCCGCGGCGCGCATCGCGTCGAGCAGGCGTCCGTACGGGAGTTGCTCCGGGGCGTCGACGAGCAGGGCCAGGGCGAGCGCGAGTTGGGCGTAGCCAGCCGGGGTGAACGGGGCGTTGGTGACGGGGTGTTCGAGGCGGCGGGCGGCGCCGGGACCGAGGCCCGCCTTGCAGAGCCGGGCGTGCCAGGGGCCGACGACCAGCCGGTAGCCGAGCAGGGTGTCGAAACGCTCGGTGAGCCAGTCACGGTGACGGCGGATCAGCGGGAAGCCGTCGGCGTGCGGGCCGGAGGCGGTGACCAGCGGGTGGGCGAGCAACAGCCGGGCGGCGATGCGGCGTTCGGCGGCCGGGAGTTCCGCGCCGGATCGATCCTGCGGTTCGGCGGGTGCGCCCGGGAGCGCCCGGACCCGCTCGGGCTTGCGGTGCCTGCCGGGCCTGCCCGGCTTGGCGCCTGACCGGACGACGGGCAGTGCGGCATCGTCGCGCCGGGCTCGGCGCAGGCCGCCGTCGGTGCGGGCGTCGCGGGCTCGCGGGACGGTGGCGCCGCCGTGGGCGGTCGGGCCGTGCCACCAGCTGACGCCGGGGTCGGCGGGCTCGGCGGGGGCCCCGAGGTGGCGGGCGGGGTAGAGGCCGAAGGAGGCGGTGCACAGGTCGTCCGCGGTGCCGGGGGTGGCGGCGGCGAACCAGTGGGCGAGTCGCAGCAGCCCCGGGTCGGGCGAGAGGCCCTCCCCGGTCGCCTGCGGGCCGTCAGCGCCACCCTCGGGAGCGAGCTCGGCTACCGCGTCAGCATCGGCGGGGTCGCGGTCCGGCCCGGAGCCGGGCGGCGAGCAGCCCGGGGAGGAGTCGGCTTCGCGTACGGCGAGAACGGCGTCGGCGGCTCCCCGTCCTGCCCCGCCCGTGCGTCCGTCCGGCCTGCCGACGGCCATCCTGGTGGCGCCGACCGCGTACTCCTGCTGCTCCATGTCGGGATCCAGACTAGACGGTGACCGGGTCACCCGGTGGCAGCAACCGCCCTCCTGAGGAACTCTCCGCAGGAGCCCTTGAAGCGGCCGCGCACCCTCCGCTACCCGGCCGCCCGTCATCCGCCGTACCCAGCCGGGGTTACGCACGGGTAACCTGCTCTTCCCCGGCCCCATCGGCTCCTTTGGGGTCGGTGGACCCCCACCCGAGCGACTCGGAGGCACTCGCCACATGAGTGAGCGAAGCGAGCGAATCATCAAAAAGTGCGTATGGGCGAATGCCCCTGCCGAGCGCAGCGAGGCGGGCGCATGAGTATCAGTACGACCACCCGCGCCGCCGGCCTCGGCAGCCGCCTGCGTTCGGCCACCGGCCTGCTCGGCGGGTTCGCGGCCACCTCGGCGGCGCACCTGGGCTCGATCCTGTCCGGCGCCTCGGTGCTGCAGAACGCCACCAAGCCGGCCCTGATGCCGCTGCTGGCCGCGCACAGCGTGACGGCGGCCACGACGGCCGGTCGGCAGGCGCCGAAGCTGCTGGCTCCGGCGCTGCTGGCGAGCGCGGGCGGGGACGTGCTGCTGCAGCTGAAGAACGACCCCGCGTTCCTGGCCGGCATGGGCTCGTTCGCGGCGGCGCACGTCTGCTACGTGACGATGTTCGTCCAGCGCGGGGCGCTCACCGACCGCCGTCGCGCCCTGGTGGTCGCGGCCGCGTACGCGACGGCCTGGGTGGGCCTGGTCAGCCGGCTCTGGCCGGACCTCGGGGACCTGAAGGTCCCGGTCGCGGGCTACAGCCTGCTGCTCACCTCGACGGCCGTCACCTCGGCCGGGTTGGGCTGGCGGACCGGGCTGGGCGGGGCGCTGTTCCTGCTCTCCGACACGCTGATCGCCACCCAGCTGGCGAAGTGGCGCGAGCTGCCGGGGCATCAGTTCTGGATCATGGCGACGTACGTCCTGGCCCAGTACCTGCTGGCCAGCGGCATCCTCCAGCACCAGGAGCGGCAGGAGCGGGCGGCCGCCTGACGCACCGTCGCGCCGCCGGTCCCGTCAGGGTCCGGCG